>NZ_JBWKQL010000002.1:0-33514 GCF_059418765.1 Pseudomonas sp. GW821-FHT07F05 | reverse complement strand
ATGCGTGCATCCAGAAGTATCGCCTGCGCCGCAAAATTGTGGGACCGGCTTTAGCCGGGAAAGCGTCAGGTGGCGCGCTGCGAAATTGAGGGTGAATGCACGGGCCTCTTCCCGGCTGAAGCCGGCCCCACTAAAAAGCATTGCGTGCATCCGGAAGTATCGCGTGCGCCGCGAATTGTGGGACCGGCTTTAGCCGGGGAAGCGTCAGGTGGCGCGCTGCGAAATTGAGGGTGAATGCACGGGCCTCTTCCCGGCTGAAGCCGGTCCCACAAAAAAGCATTGCGTGCATCCAGAAGTATCGCGTGCGCCGCAAAATTGTGGGACCGGCTTCAGCCGGGAAAGCGTCAGGTGGCGCGCTGCAAAATTGTGGGTGAGTGCACGGGCCTCTTCCCGGCTGAAGCCGGTCCTACTAAAAACACTGCATGCATCCAGTGCGGTGACCTGCAGCCTCGCCCGAGCATGCTTCATGTTCAGCTCCGATTAAGTATCCGGGCGCTAACTTAGCGGAACGGGCATCCGCGAGTGCCAAATAACTTGAATGGAGCGGTTAAAGAACATTGGCCAATCCGGCTGTTTATAGCCCTCTGTCGACAACTATCGAAATGCTGAACCCAAGCTGTCTGAACATTAAATAACAGCCCGTTTTTTAATACGCCACCCGAAACAAAAACAATACTCGAACAACCGTCACATTCAGCTGATAGCCCCGTAGCGACTGGCTATTGCGTACTGAAGAACACACACGGAAAACTGACGCAGCGCCCACGTTATTTTCATATTGGCGAGATTAACCTCCGGATAACGCAATACCCGAACTACTTGATGAGATCTGGTCATCTGATGAATAAGTCACATATATGACGCGGTGCCCATTACGGCACTGTGATGAATACCTGCACGCGATTTAAATGACTTTCCAGCCGGTGCACAGTGGCGCCAGCGGACGAGTGTGTTCAAAACTTGAACTTCAGTGGGACGTCCTCTTATGAACGAGGCTTTTCTTCCTTTTTCCCGCCCCAGTATCGGCGATGAAGAAGTGGCGGCGGTGACACGCGTGCTGCGCTCCGGCTGGATCACCACGGGCGCCGAATGCCAGCAGCTTGAAGCGCAGTTCGCCGAACGGGTCGGCGCCCGGCACGCGGTGGCGGTATCGTCGGCCACCGGCGCCATGCACATTGCCCTGCTCGCCCTGGGCGTCGGCCCCGGCGATGAAGTGATCACGCCCTCGCAGACCTGGGTCTCGACCGCCAACATGATCTGCCTGCTGGGCGCCACCCCGGTGTTTGTCGATGTCGACCGCGACACGCTGATGACCGACGCGACGCTGATCGAACAGGCCATCACCCCACGCACCAAAGCCATTGTCCCGGTGCATTACGCCGGCGCGGCCTGTGACCTCGACCCGATTTATGCCCTCGCGGAGCGCCACGGCATCGCCGTCATCGAAGACGCCGCCCACGCGGCGGGCACGGCCTACAACGGCCGGCCGGTGGGCAGCTGTGGCACGGCGATTTTTTCCTTTCATGCGATCAAGAACATTACCTGCGCAGAAGGCGCGATGTTCGTCACCGATCTGGCCGTATTGGCAGATCGGGTGGGTCAGCTGAAATTCCACGGCCTCGGCGTCGATGCCTACGACCGCCTGACCCTGGGCCGCAAACCCCAGGCCGAAGTCATCGAACCCGGCTTCAAATACAACCTGGCGGACATCAACGCCAGCCTTGCCCTCGTGCAACTGCACCGGCTCGATCACATGAACGCGCAACGCCGCCGGCTCGCCGAGCACTATCTGCAGCGACTGGGAAACAGCCCGGTCATGCCGCTCTCCCAGCCCGTTTACCCGCAACAACACGCCTGGCACCTGTTCATCCTGCGCATCGACCCCGAGCGCTGCGGTCTGGACCGCGACAGGTTCATGAAAGCCCTGCAAGAGCGCGGCATTGGCACCGGCATTCACTTCATCGCCACCCATCTGCACCGCTATTACCGCCAGCGTTTCCCGGACGTGCACCTGCCGAACACCGAGTGGAATTCGTCGCGGCTGTGTTCGATCCCGCTGTTCCCGGACATGACCGGCGACGATGTCGAGCGCGTCGTCGGTGCCATTGAATCCATCGTCGGAGCGCGCCCTTGAAAGCCTATCCCGTCCGCTGTGTGTCCGTTGTGATCCCGGTCTACAACGAGGAACAGAGCCTGCCCGAGTTGCTGCGCCGCACCGAGGCCGCTTGCGCCCTGTTGAACTGCGCCTACGAAATCGTCCTGGTCGACGATGGCAGCTGCGACGCCTCGGCCGAGCTGCTTCAAGAGGCCGCCGAGCGACAAGGCAGCCACGTGGTGGCGGTCATTCTCAATCGCAATTACGGCCAGCACGCGGCAATCATGGCGGGGTTCGAGCAGTGCAAGGGCGACGTGGTGATCACCCTGGACGCCGACCTGCAGAACCCGCCCGAAGAGATTCCGCGTCTGGTGCGCCTCGCCGAACAGGGCTACGACGTGGTCGGCACGGTGCGCAACCAGCGGCAGGATTCCGCCTGGCGGCGCTGGCCGTCGAAACTGATCAACCTGGCCGTGCAGCGCTCCACCGGCGTGGCGATGAACGACTACGGCTGCATGCTCCGCGCTTACCGACGCAACATCGTCGACGCCATGCTCGCCTGCCGGGAGCGCAGCACTTTCATCCCGATTCTGGCCAACAGCTTCGCCCGGCACACCACGGAAATCCTGGTCGAGCACGCCGAGCGCGAGCACGGCGACTCCAAATACAGCCCCATGCGCCTGATCAACCTGATGTTCGACCTGATCACCTGCATGACCACCACGCCCCTGCGCCTGCTGAGCATCGTCGGTTTTGGCATGGCGCTGCTCGGCGTGCTGTTCGCTTTGGCGCTGGTCGCCCTGCGACTCATCTTCGGCGCACCGTGGGCCGGGCACGGCACCTTCGTCCTGTTTGCGGTGCTGTTCGTGTTCACCGGCGGGCAGTTCATCGGCATGGGCCTGCTCGGTGAATACCTCGGCCGCATGTACAGCGACGTGCGCGCGCGGCCGCGTTTCTTCATTGAGAAAGTCGTCCGTGGATCCCCGGCGATTGCGCTCGACGCCCCCGCTTCTGCCCCCGCTTCTGCCCCCGCTTACGCCCACAAGGTTGCGCCATGAACAAGAAAGCTGTCGTTTTCGCTTACCACGATATTGGCTGCGTTGGCCTGCAGGCCCTGCTCGACGCCGGGTATGAGATCGCTGCGGTGTTCACCCACGCCGACGACCCCAAGGAAAAAACCTTCTTCGGCTCGGTGGCCCAGCTGTGCGCTCGACACGAGATTGCCGTGCACGCCCCGGAAGACCCCAACCACCCGCTGTGGCTTGAGCGCATCGCCCGGCTTGAAGCCGATTTCATCTTCTCCTTCTACTACCGCCAGTTGCTCAGCGAACCGTTGCTGGCCTGCGCAAAAGACGGTGCGTTCAACCTGCACGGTTCGCTGCTGCCCAGGTATCGGGGCCGGGCGCCGGCCAATTGGGTGCTGGTGAACGGCGAAAGCGAAACCGGCGTGACCTTGCATCAGATGGTCAAGCGCGCCGACGCAGGGCCCATCTTCGCCCAGCAACGCATCGCCATCAGCCCGACAGAAACGGCGCTGACCCTGCACGGCAAGTTGCGTGAAGCCGCGGCGGACCTGCTCTCGGAAACCCTGCCATTGCTTGCCCGGGGTCAGTTGTCGGGGACACCCCAGGATGAATCCGCCGCCACCTGTTACGGCCGGCGCACCGCTGCCGACGGCTTGATCGACTGGTCGCTGCAGGCGACGCGGCTGGGCAATCTAGTGCGGGCGGTGACCCAGCCCTACCCTGGCGCGTTCTGCCCGGTGGGCGAGCACAAACTGATTGTCTGGGCCGCGCGAGCAGAGACCGGCTACACCGGCGAAGCGCCCGGCACCGTGCTCGGTTGCGAGCCGTAGCGCATTGCGTGCGGCGAAGGCTCGCTGGTGATCAGTGCCGGTCAGCGCGGCGACGACGGCCTGTACCTGAGCGGCGCGCAACTGGCTCGCGAGTTCGGTCTGGTGGAGGGTTCGCGCTTGCAGGGCATTGACCCGCGCCGCCCGGTCCGGCGCACCCGCGTGCTGATCCTCGGGGTCAACGGCTTCATCGGCAATCACCTGTCCGAGCGTTTGCTGCAGGACGACCGTTACGAAATCTATGGCATGGACATTGGTTCGGACGCCATCGAACGCCTGCGCGCCAGGCCGAATTTCCACTTCATCGAAGGCGACATCAGCATCCACTCCGAGTGGATCGAGTACCACATCAAGAAGTGCGACGTGGTGCTGCCGCTGGTCGCCATCGCCACGCCCATCGAATACACGCGCAACCCGCTGCGGGTGTTCGAGCTGGACTTCGAAGAAAACCTGAAAATCGTCCGTTACTGCGTCAAATACAACAAGCGGGTGATCTTCCCGTCGACGTCCGAGGTGTACGGCATGTGCCAGGACGCCAGCTTCGACGAGGACACCTCGAACCTGGTGGTCGGCCCGATCAACAAACAGCGCTGGATTTACTCGGTGTCCAAGCAGTTACTCGACCGGGTGATCTGGGCCTACGGGCATAAGGGTTTGCAGTTCACCCTGTTCCGCCCGTTCAACTGGATGGGGCCGCGGCTGGACCGCCTGGACTCCGCGCGCATCGGCAGTTCGCGGGCCATCACTCAGCTGATTCTGCACCTGGTGGACGGCACGCCGATCCGGCTGGTGGACGGCGGCGCGCAGAAACGCTGCTTCACCGACGTTGTCGACGGCATCGAAGCCCTGGCGCGGATCATCGAAAACAAGGGCGGCCATTGCAACGGCCAGATCATCAACATCGGCAACCCCGACAACGAGGCCAGCATTCGCCAATTGGGAACCGAGCTGCTGCGCCAGTTCGAAGCCCACCCGCTGCGCCACAACTTCCCGCCCTTCGCCGGGTTCCGTGAGGTTGAAAGCCAGTCGTTCTACGGCAAGGGCTATCAGGACGTCAGCCACCGCAAACCGAGCATCGACAATGCACGGCGGTTGATCAGCTGGACACCGACCATCGAGCTGAGCGAAACCATCGGCAAGACCCTGGACTTCTTCCTGCGGGAAGCCATGGCGGAAAAGGCCGAACTGACCGTCACCACCGGCGCGCGCGGCTGATGAAGGCCGGCCTGCGCATCGACGTCGACACTTGGCGCGGCACTCGCGACGGTGTGCCGCGACTGCTGGACCTGCTCGACGAAGCGCAGGTCAAGGCGACGTTTTTCTTCAGCGTCGGCCCGGACAACATGGGCCGCCATTTGTGGCGCCTGGCGCGTCCGCAATTCCTCTGGAAAATGCTGCGCTCCCGGGCGGCCAGTCTGTACGGCTGGGACATTCTGCTGGCCGGTACCGCGTGGCCGGGTAAACCGATTGGCCGCGACCTCGGGCCGCTGATGCGCCGCGCCCGGGACGCCGGTCATGAAGTGGGCTTGCACGCCTGGGATCACCATGCCTGGCAGGCCGATGCCGGTCGCTGGAGCGAGGCTCAACTGAGTGATCAGATCCAGCGCGGCGTTGACGTTCTCAGCGATATTCTCGGCCAACCGGTGAGCTGCTCCGCCGCCGCCGGCTGGCGCGCTGATGAACGCGTGGTGCAGGCGAAAGAGGCATTCGGTTTTCGCTACAACAGTGACTGCCGGGGGACGTCGATTTTTCGCCCGATGCTGGCCGACGGCACCCTGGGCACGCCGCAGATTCCGGTGGACCTGCCGACCTACGACGAACTGGTTTCGCCCCAGCTGGACGCGCGGGCGTTCAATGACGACATCCTCGGGCGCTTCGCAGCCTCGAAGCTGAACATCTACACCGTTCACGCCGAGGTCGAAGGCATCGTCATGGCCCCGGCTTTTCGCGCGCTGTTGAGTGAGGCGAAAACCCGCGGGATCGATTTTCAGCCCCTCGGTGCGCTGCTGCCGGCTTCACTGGATCACCTGCCTTCAGGCCACTTGGTGCGTGGCGCTTTGCGCGGGCGCGAAGGCTGGCTGGGGGTGCAGCGATGATCAAAGCCGAACAGCGCAACATCGCCCTGCTGGTGCTGGCCTTCGCCGCGTTCTACCTGCTGCCGCTGGGGTTCCACGGTTTGTGGATTCCCGATGAAACCCGCTACGCCCAGATCAGCCAGGAAATGCTGCACAGCGGTCACTGGGCCGCGCCACATTTCATGGGCCTGCGCTATTTCGAAAAACCCGCTGCGGGCTATTGGCTGATTGCCGTGGGTCAGGCGATTTTTGGCGAAAACCTGTTCGGCGTGCGCATCGTGTCGGCGTTGAGCAGTGGTCTGAGCGTGGCGCTCGCGTACTGGCTCGCCGCGCGGATGTGGAACGAGCCACGCAAGAGTTTCGCCAGTGCGCTGCTGTTCATGAGCTTTGCGTTCATTGCCGGGCAAGCCGGTTACGCCAACCTCGATCCTCAGTTCACCCTGTGGGCCAACCTGACGCTGGTGGGATTCTGGTGCGCCGTTCACAGCAGCGGGCGTGCTCGACTGGGTGCCTGGGCTGTGATCGGTCTGGCCTGCGGCATCGGCTTCATGACCAAGGGTTTCCTCGCCTGGGCGCTGCCGGTGATGATCGCCCTGCCCTACATGCTCTGGCAGCGGCGCGTCGGGGAACTGCTTCGGTACGGGCCGCTGGCGGTGTTGATTGCCATCGTCGTGAGCCTGCCGTGGGTGCTCACCGTGCATGCCCGGGAACCCGACTTCTGGGGGTTCTTCTTCTGGCACGAGCACGTGCGGCGATTCGCCGGGGCCGATGCCCAGCACGCCGAACCCTGGTGGTTTTACCTGCCGCTGCTGGTGGTGTCCTGCCTGCCGTGGGCCGGGTTGTTGCCGGTCACGTTCCGCCAGGCCTGGCAGCACCGGCGTCGACCCGACATCGGCTTTCTGCTGTTGTGGCTGCTGGTGCCACTGGCGTTTCTCAGCGTCAGCAACGGCAAGCTGCCGACCTACATTCTGCCGTGCCTTATGCCGGTGGCACTGTTGATGGCCGATGGGCTGATCGAGCGCCTCAAGCAAGGTCAACTCACCGCGTTGCGCGTCAATGGCTGGCTCAACGCCGCCGTTGGTCTGCTCGGATTCGGGGCGCTGCTGTACCTGCAAATCAAACAGCCGCTGTACGACCACGAACCGCTGCACCTGTTCCTGGCGCTCATCGTCCTGACCGGCTGGTGTGCGAGCAACGCCCTGCAAGGCCTGCAACCGGTGAAGTATTGGACGGCGCCGGCATTGGGCGGTTGGCTGCTGGTGGCGCTGTTGCCGGTAGCACTTCCCTATGACGTCGTGCACAACAAGACCCCTGACCAGTTCGTGCTTGCCCATCAGGCGCAACTGGCGGCCAGCACCCACCTGTTGAGCAATGACCTGGGCGCTGCCTCGGCACTGGCCTGGCGCCTGAACAGGACCGACGTGTCGTTTTTCAACACCTGGAACGAGCTGGAATACGGCTTGGGTTATCCCGACGTGAAGGGTCGCGAAGTCACTCTTAAAGGGATTGATGAGTGGATGACCCAGGCCCGGCGCGAGGGCCAGGTCGGCGTGGTCATGCGCGGCAGAAGCGACGAGGAGCTGCGCGAACTCGAACTGCTGCCCAAGGACGCCGAGCGCTTCGACGAAGGCAACCTGATCATCCTCATTTACGGGAAGACGGCGCCATGACCTGGCTGCTGCTGTTGGGCACCTGCGGGCTGACGTGTCTGGGCCAGGTCGCGCAGAAGTGCGCGGTGGAGCGTTGGCACGGCACATTTCCGGGGGTGCTCGCCGCATTGCGCTCGTTCTGGCTGTGGCTGGCGGTGGCGTGTCTGGGCCTGGGTTTGCTGGGCTGGCTGCTGGTGTTGCAGCGCCTGGAGGTCGGCATCGCCTACCCGATGCTGGGGCTCAATGTGGTCCTGATCACTTTGGCCAGCCGCTTTGTTTTCAAGGAATCCATCGACGCCGTGCACTGGCTGGGTGTCGCGCTGATTCTGGCCGGCGTTGTGCTGCTCGGGCGCCAGGCATGAGCCGGCCGAGTGCGACCGTCTGGGCAATGGGCAGCGTGCTGCTGGTGAGTTCGGCGCAGTTGGGCATGCGCTGGGGCATGAGTCGTCTGCCCTCGCCTGCGCTGTGGTTTGAGCCGGGGAGTCTGGCGCGAATCGAGCCCGCAGCCGTGCTGGTGATCGGCGCCGCGATCATCGCCTACGCCCTGTCGATGCTCGCCTGGCTGCTGGCCCTGCGCGACCTGCCCCTAAGTCGTGCCTATTCACTGCTCAGCGTCAGCTACGTGCTGGTGTATGGGCTTGCTGCGGTTCTGCCATTTTTCAACGAGACGTTCACGGGATCGAAAACTTTGGGCGTCATGCTGATCGTGATGGGCGTGCTGACCATCAACCTTCGGCGCATTTCCAGCACTCCTCCACAGGGCTTTTCTTCATGAAAATCAGCGTTTTCGGTAGCGGGTATGTCGGGCTGGTGCAAGCCACCGTCCTTGCTGAAATCGGCCACGACGTGGTCTGCATGGACATCGATCAGGCCAAGGTCGAGCAGTTGCGGCAAGGTCAGGTGCATATTTTCGAACCGGGGCTGGCCAGCCTGGTGCGGGAGAATCTGGAAAACAAACGCCTGCAGTTCACCACCGACACCCGGCTGGCGGTCGAGCACGCCGAGGTGCTGTTCATCGCCGTAGGCACCCCGTCCCGCGACGATGGTTCCGCGGACCTGAGGGGGTTTTTCGCGGTCGGCGAGGCGATCGCGACGTACCGCTCCGAGCCGCTGATCATCGTTGAAAAGTCCACAGTGCCGGTGGGCAGTGGCGACGCCCTGCGTGCACACATCGACAAAGCCCTGCGCCAGGCCGGGCGCTTGCTGCAGTTCGATATCGTCTCCAATCCCGAGTTTCTCAAAGAGGGTTCAGCGGTCAACGACTGCCGGCGCCCGGACCGGATCGTGATCGGCTGCGACAACGACGCCGTGCGCAAGGTGATGCGCGAGCTGTACGCGCCGTTCAACCGCAACCATGACCGGATCATGTTCATGGACCTGCGCAGCGCCGAGCTGACCAAGTACGCGGCCAACTGCATGCTGGCGACCAAGATCAGCTTCATCAACCAGATCGCCGAACTGGCCGAACACCTGGGCGCGGACGTTGAATCGGTGCGGCTGGGCATCGGCGCGGATTCACGGATCGGCTACGACTTCATCTACCCCGGCTGCGGTTACGGTGGCTCGTGCTTCGGCAAGGACATCCGCGCCTTGATCCACAGCGCCCGGGAAGCCCACTGTTCCAACGACCTGCTGGCGGTGGTCGAAGCCATCAACGAGCGGCAGAAGAACAAACTGTTCGAGCGGGTCAAAGCCTTTTACGAAGGGGATCTGCGCGGCAAGACGTTTGCCCTGTGGGGCCTGGCATTCAAACCGAACACCGACGACATGCGCGACGCGCCGAGCCGGGTGCTGATGGAAGCCTTGTGGGATGCCGGCGCCACGGTGAGGGCATTTGACCCCGAGGCCATGCAAGAGACGCAGCGCCTCTACGGCAACCGCAAGGATTTGATTCTGATGGGCACGCCGGAGTCAACGCTGAACGATGCCGACGCGCTGATCATCTGCACCGAATGGCAACAGTTCAAGGCCCCGGATTTCGAGCTGATCCAGCAACGCCTCGCCGCACCGGTGATCTTCGACGGCCGCAACCTGTACGACACCGAGCGGCTGGCGCGCAGCGGATTTCACTACTACCCGATCGGGCGTGGGGACTCCTGCGAATTGCCGATCCCGCAGAAGCAGTGGCTGCCGTACAAGAATGTGGCGGGTGGGGCGATGGTGTAGCAGCCGACGCCTTCCCGGCTGAAGCCGGTCCCACACTAGGGCCCGGCGTCAGTCCCACGAGTTCTTCACACCCCTCAAACCAATTTTTGACAATCGCGGCCCTACTATCCCGCCACTGTCGCGAGGGTGGGATCATTTATATGCTGGTTGTTGAAGATCTGGTGCTGGATACCGGGAAGTACCGGGCGTTCCGCGCGGACAAACACCTGAAACTCAACCCGACCAACATCGACATACTGGCGCTGCTGATGCTGAGAAGTCCCGCCATTGTCAGCAAGGAAGAAATCGCCGAAATGCTCTGGGGCGAACAAGGCACTCACAAGAGCACCGGCCTCGGCACTCGCGTGCATCAAATCAGAAAAGTAGTCGACGACGGTTTTGCCTTCCCGCTGGTCCATACGGTGTATGGGGTCGGCTATCAACTTTGTAAATAGCCGCACACGTCGGCTTACTTACCCTCCTTCATCGCCAATTGCTTCCAGTCCTCGGGATTAAGCACCCCTCGGATAACCGGCCGACTGCGCTTATCCAGCGATATAAATACTGCACTATCATATTCGCTGTTATCGGCGTGGGGATAGCCCTGCTCTTTTTCTATCTGGCCGATGCAACCGCTGTGGGTCACCACCACCAGATTACGGTCGTTTGCCTTGTGCGCCATGACCTGGCCGAGGTTCATCTTCTCGCAGTCAAACAGCCAGTCCTGGGACGCAACCGGATGACCGAACAAGGCTGCGGCGGTTTGCTCCGTGCGCGTGGACGGGCTGGCGATGACATCGGTCTGGCCCAGCCCCAGTTGGCTTAATGATCGTCCCACCTCGGCAGACACCTGGTTGCCGTTGCGGGTGATCCCGTCGTCTGGCCCGAGGCATTCCTTGTCAGAGCGGTCGCAGCGCTCGCCGTGGCGCACCAGCACAACCACCTCGCCTTTCTTCCAGCTCGCATAAAGCCCCGCCCTGTTCATGTTCTCACCGCTGGCGAGGGCAATCGGCGAACGCGGCCAATAGGTGTAACCCGTCAACAGCAGGAGCGACACGCCGATGGCCGCAGCGCTCAGCATCACTCTAACTGTGTGACGGTTTCGAGGTAACTTGCCCGCCCTGAGTGCAAGCAGGACATTGGAATGATCGCGCATCGTGTTACTCCGACTATGAGCCCATCGGCAGATGGAAGTCTGTGTCCTTGAATGGGAGCAAGCGTAAACAGCGATGCATGATCGTTTGGTTAACGGCAGGTGAAAAAAACAGTGGCATTAAGAAGGCATTCATTCCGGGCAGATAGTTAAAACTTCACGCTTACACGCGCGCTTCAACTAACGAATTACACATTCCTCAAATCTGAATAGAGTTTTCACATTCCCTTCACTGCCGCTTGACCTGCATGTGTCTATGTTCCACCAGCGGCCGGCAATGGCCGGGCAAAGTTAATAATCACGCTTATCGGGACATTTCGACGTGCGAAGCGAACGATCACGATTTTATGCCTGGAACCTGGGTTTACCGATCGCCATTGCACTGGCGATATTCGTGGTCTTCGACCTCACGTCCCTGGACGAGATGATCAGCAACTGGCTGTACTACCCCAATCACGAGTTTCCCTACGGCCACAACCGCCTGTTCGAAAACCTGACCCACCGCTGGCCGCGGATCATTCCCGACCTCACCGGGGAAGCCGCGATCATTGGCTCAATCCTGTCGTTTATCTGGCCACTGTTCAAACCCGGGCGGCACGACCGGCTGATCAGGTCGCTGGAGACATTGCGCATCGCCCCGGTGCTGCGCTTCACGGCTCGCCACCGGCGGGACTTCCTGTACATCGTCGTGTCGTTTGCAATCATCACCGGGATGATCCATTTCTTCAAAAGCCACACCAGCATCTACTGCCCCGTGGAAACCACGCTGTACGGCGGGACCATGGAGAAAAGGGAGTGGTTCGAGAATTTCAGCCTGTTCCATGAAGCTGGCGCCGGTCGCTGCTGGCCGGGTGGGCATGCTTCCGGCGGCTTCACCATGGTCGCGCTGTACTTCGTCGCGCGGCGTCATCAGTGGCGCCACGCCCGGGCGATACTTTACGCATCGATGGTTCTGGGAGTGATCTACGGCACCACGCGCGTCCTGCAGGGCTGGCACTTCATGTCGCACACGTTCTGGGCCGGGGTGATTGTGTGGATCGGTGCGCTGCTCACCGCCCTCGCCTTCTATGGCTGGCGACGGCTCGCCCCTGTGCCCGTCGACGAGGTCAGGCCCGCGCTACGGAAGCGGCCGGTGCCTGGCCCCAATCAGGTCACTGATCTGTAAGTGTGGCATGAGCGCGTCAGCCAGCCAGGCGTCGATCCAGCCGCGCATCAGCGTCGCGGGCATTGGCTCGGCGATCCCGAACCCCTGGACGACCTCACAACCAAGCTGCAACAGGCGTGAGGCCTGGGCGGGGCTGTTGACGCCCTCGGCGATGACTTCGCGACCGAACGCACTGGCCAGGCCCAGTATCGCCTGCAGGATCGAGATATCACCGGGGGCGTCGAGCATGCCGTGAATGAACGTCTGGTCGATCTTCAGTTGCGCCACCGGCAAGCGCTTCAAGTAGCTAAGGGATGAATACCCTGTACCGAAATCGTCCAGGGCAAATCTCACGCCCAGTTGTTCGCAGGCACGCAGCGTGCGCGAGACCCCTTCGACGTCTTCCAGCGCGCTGGTTTCGAGGATCTCGATCATCAGCATTTCCGGCCCGACATCAGGGTGAGCCGCAAGCCGTTCGGTCAGGTTGGCCACGAAATCAGGGTGTTGAAGTTGCCGTGCCCCAACGTTGATGCTCACGGCCAGACGCAGCCCCTCCCGCTGCCAGCACTCGATCTGGCTCAAGGCACTTTCGAGCACCCACTCCCCGACCACTTCCGCCAGTGAGCTGCTTTCGATCAGCGGCAGAAAACTGCCCGGCAACAGCAGTCCACGCTCCGGATGCTTCCAACGCAGCAAGGCTTCCGCACCGACGACCGCGCCCGTGCGCAGGTTGACCTTGGGCTGAAAATACAGGCGCAGTTCCTCCTCGCGAATGGCCTGATCGATACGGTCCAGTCGCGCGTTGTGCCCACGCATCTCCTGGTCATGCTGCGCATCGAACACGCGGAAGCGATTCTTGCCCTCGAGTTTCGCCTGATACATCGCCTGATCGGCCTGGCGCAGCAACTGATCGGCGCTGATCTCGTTGTCCTGCGGGTAGTAACTGACGCCGATGCTCGCCGAGAGCGTCAGGTTCAGCGCGCCCACCTGCACCATTTCACTGGCGGCCGCCAGCAGTCGCTCAAGCATCGGCGCGCTGTCGCAGACTTGATCGAGATCAACAACCAGCGCCACAAACTCATCTCCGCCCAGGCGTGCCAGCGTGCAGGCATCGCTTAGCGCCTGCTGCATGCGTCGCGACACGCTGGACAGCACCCGATCACCCACGTCATGCCCGTGCAGATCGTTGATCGCCTTGAAGCCGTCAAGGTCCAGGTAGCCCAGCGCCAGCCGGGTGCCGTTGCTCAAAGCATCGGCCATCGCCTGCTGCATGCGCGAGGCCAGCAGGACGCGGTTCGGCAAATGGGTCAGCGGGTCGTAATGGGCCACGTATTCCAGCTGACGCTGATAGCTGTGCAGTTCGGTGACGTCGGTGAACAGCGACACATAATGCTGAGTGACGCCACGGGCATCGACGATGGCGGTAATGGTCTGCCGCGCGGCGTACTCCGATCCGTCACGTCGACGGTTCCACAAGTCGCCCTGCCAGTAACGCTCCGAGAGCAGGCTGTGCCAGAGGCTGACGTACTGCGCACGCGGCGTCCTGCCGGAGGCGAGGAAGCGCGGGTTCTCGCCCATCGACTCCTCGCGTCCATAGCCGGTGATGGTAGTGAAAGCGTCGTTGACTTCGATGATCGCACCGGCCGGGTCGGTGATCATGATGCCTTCCCGCGCGTGGGTGAACACGCTGGCGGCGAGGTTGAGTCGCTGCTCGATCTGGCGGCGCGCGGTGAGGTCGGTGAGGGTCACCCGAATGCCACTTGACTCGCCGCCGGGGCGCGCGCAGTTCAGCCGCGCCTGCCAGTGCGTACCGTCGGTGCGCTCCAGGCTCAGATCGCACTCTTGCGCCTGGCCGGTGCGACAGACCCGGGCGAATACCTGCTGCCAATGGTCGCGGTCCCGGCTGACGACACGGCCGGCAAAACGGCGCTGCAGCAGGCGATGACGCGGGTAGGTCAACAGTGTCTCGCCGGTGCGGTTGACGGCTTCAATGACCCCTTGCGGGGTCAGCGTCAGGTAGCCCACCGGCGCGTTCTCATACAAATCCAGATAGAGATCGCGCGAGGCTTCCAGAGCGGATTGCGCAGCGCGCAGTTCCTCGTTCTGAGTCTGCAATTCAACCTGATGCAATTGCAGGTCAAGCAGCAGCCGGGCGTTGTCATCCAGGTCGTCGAGCGGGTCGGCGGGTTGGGCGATATGGGGCGCAGAGGGCGGCGTCTTCATGGTCCTCCCGCGCCTCAGGTCTGCGAACGTTCAGGCTGCATCGCCAGCAGAATCAGGTGCGGACGCGTGCCGTCCCCTACCACCCGACGGGCATTCAGGGTGATCGCCCGCGGCCCTGAGCCGGTCAGCTCATGCTCCACGACGAAACCGTCGAAGCTGGTGTCACTTTCCAGAATCGTGCCGAGCTTTTGCCGCAGCGCCGGGATATCCCACTGTCGGTTGTTGAGTTCGAAGAGCTTGCGGCCGGTGGTCAACGGCTCGGTCGTCGGGAAGGTGCGGTAATAGGAACGACTGGCGGACACGACGCAGAGGTTTTCATCCAGCACCAGCAACGGCTCGATCACCGTGTCGACGATGGCCTCCGCCAGTTCCCGCGCAGCCTGCACAGCCTTCTGGTTAGCGATGCGGCTGTTGATGTCGTGAAAGGTCATCACCACGCCGTCGATGACGTTGTCCAGCGTGCGGTACGGTGCCAGCCGCGCCAGGAACCAGTTGCCCGAGACAGTGCACAGCTCGATCTCTTGCGGGATCAGCATGTCGAGCACCTCCTGTGCGGGGACCAGCAGGTCCAGGGAGTGAATGTACGAAGAGATATCGGCCAGTGGCCGCCCCACATCCTTGGGAATCAGGCGGTAGATCTTCACGGCATCGCGCGTGAAGCGGCGAATAATCAGCTTTGTATCAAGAAATATAGTCCCGATATTGATGCTGTCGAGGAGGTTCTTCATGTCGTTTTGCATGTCGCCGAGCTGCTCGATTTTCGCCTGCAGCTCGGCATTCACGGTGACCAGTTCCTCATTGACCGATTGCAGTTCTTCACGGGAGGTTTCCAGCTCCTCGTTGGATGACTGCAGCTCTTCATTGGTCGATTGCATCTCTTCGTTGGCCGCGCCCAGCTCCTCGTTCAGGTGCTGCAATTCATCGATGGTCGCCTGCAGGTTCTCCCGCGTGTAAGCCAGGTCGTGCTCCAGCAGCCTGACCCGTTCGGGCGCCAGATGTGCGGCCGTGGCGGGCAATGCGTCCGGCGGGATATCTACGCCGCTGGCCGGTTCCTGGAACGTGATCAGCAGCAATTGCTCGCCCTGAGCCGTGTTGCCCATCCGACGCACGCTGAGGCTGACCCAGCGCGTCGCGCCATCGCTGCTGACCTGCAACGGCTGGGTCGAGGTCGGTTCGGCGCTGAGGGCGGCACGTTGCACCGCACCGCGCAGGTCCAGCTGCAGGCCTTCGCGGGCCATTTCGACCACGTTGAGGCTGGCCTGCCCCGGCGCCGGACGCAAGTAGCGTCCCGTGTCGCCGTGGACATACAGAATGTTGCCGGTCAGATCGGTGACCACCGAGGCAGGGCCGAAGTCCTGCAGCAGCGCCCGGCGGGTCAGTTCGGCAATGTTGGTTTCCTTGGTCATGGTCGCAGGGCGGTCCGCAGGTCGGCTGATGGGTTTGGGCAGCCACGACAGCGTGCTGTCCATCGGCATGGATTTGGGGGTTCGGGTCTTCACGGCCCGGTAGAATTTCCATTTGCGCTGCAACGGCGTGAACAGTGTGGCATGCCCGCCGATGCTCTCGGAGGGCGACAGAAACAGCACGCCGTCAGGCTTGAGCGCGTAGTGAAAGGTCGGAATCAGGCGGTTCTGCAGCGCATGCCCCAGGTAGATCATCAGGTTGCGGCAGCACAACAGATCGATGCGGGTGAAGGGCGGATCCTTGATCACGTTCTGCACCGCGAAGACGATCATCTCGCGGATTTCCTTCTTCACCCGGTAGCCGCCTTCAACGGGGCTGAAATAACGCTCCAGGCGTTCGGCGCTGACGTCACTGGCGATGGTCTGCGGATAAAAACCGGCGCGGGCGGTACTGATGGCGTCGGCGTCCAGGTCGGTGGCGAACACCTGAATGCCCGGCACCACACCGGCGGCCTGCCCCTGCGCGTGCAGCAGTTCATGCAGAACAATGGCCACCGAGTAAGCCTCCTCGCCGCTGGCGCAACCGGCGATCCACACTCGCAGCGGCTCATTGGGAGCCTTGGCGTCGATCATCGGCTGGAGGATCTGCCGTTGCATGACCGTGAACGCAGCAGGGTCACGAAAGAACTGAGTGACGTTGATCAGCAACTCGTTGAACAGCGACTTGCACTCCTCTGCCGAGTTCTTCAGCAGCCGCAGGTAATCATCCTCACCAGCGAGGTGCATGATCTGCAGACGCCGCTCGATCCGCCGGGCGATGGTGCTCTTTTTATACTGCGTGAAATCATGGCCGGTCATGCTGCGCAGGTGCAGAAGAATCTGCTGCATGGCGTCCCCCTGCCTGATCGACGGTGCAGGACCGTCCGGGTCCCTGGCGCCGGTGAGTACCCCAGGCATTTGCTCGACGCTCAGGACATGACTGGCGTTGCCCGCCTGAATCGCGCTGTTGGGCATGCCGCTGTAGGTCGCCTCTTCCGGCCATTGCACCAGGGTCCGGCCGCCATGGTCGAGGATTGCCCGGCAGCCGGCAGTGCCGTCTGACCCGGTCCCGGACAGAATCACGCCGACTGCCCTCGCCCCGTGATGCTCGGCCATCGACGCGAAGCAGGCGTCGATGGGCAGATGGTGGCCGCGCACCCCTTCGTAGCGGGTCAGGACCAATGCGTCGGCCGTGACGCTCAGGGCGTATTGCGGCGGGATCACGTACAGGGTGTCGGGGTCGAGGGTCGCGCCATGGGTGGCCTCGACGACCGTCATGCGGGTCGAACGGGCGAGGATTTCGGTCAGCAGGCTGGGCGTGGTCGGCGCAAGATGCTGGATGACCAGAAAGCTCATCCCGGAGTCGCTTGGCATCAATCGCAGGAAGCGCTGCAACACTTCCAGGCCGCCCGCTGACGCGCCAAGCCCGACGAGCAGGCGGCCTTGCGGGCGGTTGTGCAGCGCGGTGTCGGGCACGGGACGCCTCCATGTGTCGAATGGACGGGGATGATGCCCGCTGCCAGCCCACCCGGCAATGGCGGATATGCCACCATCGCCCGCCGGACACGCGATAGGCCAGACAGGCGAACGCATTGATGTCACACTGGCGCCCGCCCAGACCCTGATAGCTCAGTGCCATATTAGTGCAGCACGGGTCACGGCGTGGCGCCTGATTGCCGTTCATCCAGAAGCGGAAATCTCTTCCTGCGTCCCCAGTCCATCCTTTCTCTGAACCACTGCGTCGAGACGTCACCCATGAAGTCGGACACCGTACAAATTGCCCCCCTGGATTTTCTCCTGGGCGGCGGCGAAATGGGGCAGCTGATCCGGGACTTCGACTGGGCGTCGACATCGTTGGGCGAGCCGGCGGGCTGGCCGCAGTCCCTGCGCTCGGCCATCAGCATCTGCCTGCATTCGAGTTTCCCGACGGCTATCTATTGGGGCGAGGATTTCTGCCTGCTGTACAACGACGCCTGGGCGCCGATTCCGGCGGATCGCCATCCGGCCGTGCTGGGGCGCCCGGCGCGGGAAGTCTGGTCGGCCATCTGGGACGTCGTCGGCCCGCAGTTCGAGGCGGCCTACCGGGACGCCCAAGGTTTTTCGACGTTCGACCAACTGTTGATGATGGAACGCGGCGGGCGGGCGCAGGAAAGCTGGTGGAACTACAGCCTCACGCCCATTCGCGGCGAAAACGGCCGTATCGCGGGCATCCTCAATCAGGGCCACGAGGTGACTGACCGTATTCTGGCCGAGCGTCGCCGGGCGCAAGAACTCGTCCGCCAGCGCAAGATGTTCGAGCAGGCGCCCGGCTTCATCACCGTGCTCAACGGCCCCGAGCACCGCTTTGAATTCGTCAACCAGTCCTACACCCGGCTGTTCGGCGAGCGCGACTACGTGGGCAAGACCATTTACGAAGCGTTCCCGGAGCTGGTCGGCCAAGGGTTTTACGAGTGGCTGGATGCGGTCTACAGCACCGGCGAGCGGCTGGTGCAGCAACGCACCCCGATCCAGCTCAGTCATCCCGACGCCCCGTGCGAAGTGCGTTATCTGGATTTCATCTACGAACCGCTGCTCGATGAGACCGGTCAGGTCACCGGTATCTTTTGTGAAGGCTACGACGTGACCGAGGCGCATATCTCCCGAGCCGCGCTGGAGGCCAGCGAAGCGGCGTTGCGCGAGGAAACCCGGACCCTGGAAACGCTGAACCGGGTCAATACCGAGCTGGCCCTGGAGCTGGACCTCAAACGCCTGGTGCAGACCGTGACCGATGCCGGCCGCGAGATGACGGGCGCGGAGATCGGCGGGTATTTCCACAATGCCACCAGCGGTCATTTTGACCTCTTCACGCTGTCGGGCGCTCAGTCGTCCGAACTGGCGCACTTGCCAGGGCCCCGGGCCTGTCCGGTGTTCGCACCGGCGTTCCTCACCGAGGGCGTGATGCGCTCTGACGACATCCTGCCGGACCCACGCTATGGCGGCATCACGCCGCATTTTGGCTTGCCGGCCGGCCATGCGCCGGTGCGCAGCTACCTGGCAGTCTCGGTGGTGTCGCGCTCGGGTGACGTGCTGGGCGGGCTGTTCTACGGCCACACCGAGCCCGCTCAATTTACCCCGCGCCACGAAAACCTGATGTCGGCCCTGGCCGCTCAGGCCGCCATTGCGATCGACAACGCGACGCTGTTCCAGCAGGTGCAGAGCGCCAACGAAACCCTTGAACAGCGGGTGCAGGCTCGTTCCCAGGAATTGTCCGAAGCCCATTCGGCCCTGCGCCAGGCGCACAAGATGGAAGCCATCGGGCAGCTCACCGGCGGCATCGCCCACGACTTCAACAACCTGCTCGCCGGCATCATCGGCAGCCTGGAAATGATCGAGCGGCGCATCGCCAACGGCCGGGTCGACGGCCTGGATCGCTACGTCAATGCCGCCCACGATTCGGCCAATCGCGCCGCCACCCTCACCCAGCGGCTGCTGGCGTTCTCCCGTCGCCAGACCCTCGACCCCAAGCCCACCGACGTCAATCGGCTGGTGGCGGGCATGGGTCAGCTCATCGCGTCCACCATCGGCCCGTCCATCAGCATCAGCACCATTGCCAGCGGCGACCTGTGGCTCAGCAAGATCGACGCGCCGCAGCTGGAAAGCGCGCTGGTCAATCTGACGCTCAATGCCCGCGACGCCATGCCCAACGGCGGCGTACTCACCGTGCAGACCCGCAACGTCTCCGCTGACCACGTCGCGGGGATCGCGGCGCAGCTGCCCCCAGGCGACTTCGTTGAACTCAGCGTGAGCGACAGCGGTACCGGCATCGCACCGGAGATCCTCGACAGGATTTTCGACCCGTTCTTCACCACCAAACCCATCGGCCAGGGCACAGGCCTGGGGTTGTCGATGATTCACGGTTTTGTGCACCAGTCCGGCGGCACCATTCAGGCGCGCTCCACCCACGGCGCAGGCACGACGATCTCGATGTACTTGCCGCGCCATCTGGGCGACCGCGAACAAGCGACTGCCCGCTGCCCGTCGCAGCCCCACAGCCGTGGCGAAAGCGTGCTGGTCATCGACGACGAGCCCCACGTGCGCATGCTGATGTGCGACGCCCTGCGCGAACGCGGTTATCAGGTCAGCGAAGCCATGGACGGGCCATCAGGCTTGCAGATGCTGCGGTCGATGGCATCGATTGATCTGCTGGTGACGGACGTTGGCCTGCCCGGCGGTATGAATGGCCGACAGGTCGCCGACGCCGCCCGCGCCCTGCTGCCCTCACTGGATGTGCTGTTCGTCACCGGTTACGCGCAAAACTCGGCGGTGGGCGGCGATCAACTGGAAACCGGCATGGCCGTATTGCTCAAGCCCTTTGGCATGAACGTCTTCGCGCAAAAGGTCGGCGAGATGCTCCAGGCTGGCGCTCTCGCTCACGACTGATCGGTCAGGTTTTTTCGCCCTCTCACGGAACTCACAGGCCCGGCATGCCCCTAAGCACGACGTCAGCGAACCGGCACAACGCCAGTTCCACGAGAGGTTTAGGTTTCCATGTCTTCCAGCACCCCATCCGCCGCCATAGGCCAACCAGACGAGCAGCGCACTTCGCCGCGTCGTCTGATCTTCATCTCGGTCCTTGTCGCCACCATGGGCGCACTCGCTTTCGGTTACGACACGGGCATCATCGCGGGCGCTCTGCCCTTCATGACCTTGCCGCTCGATCAGGGCGGTCTTGGCCTGAACCCCGTCAGCGAAGGGCTGATCACCGCATCACTGATCGTCGGCGCTGCCTTCGGCTCGCTGGCCAGCGGTTACCTGTCCGACCGTTTTGGCCGCCGCGTGACCCTGCGCATGCTGTCGCTGTTGTTCATCGTCGGCGCCCTCGGTACAGCCACTGCGCCGTCGGTGCCGTTCATGGTCGCCGCGCGCTTTCTGCTGGGCATCGCCGTTGGCGGTGGTTCGGCCACGGTGCCGGTGTTCATCGCCGAAATCGCCGGGCCTTCCCGTCGCGCGCGACTGGTCAGCCGCAACGAGCTGATGATCGTCAGCGGCCAGTTGCTGGCCTACGTGCTGAGCGCCGTGCTCGCCGCGCTGCTGCACACCCCCGGCATCTGGCGCTACATGCTGGCGATCGCTATGGTCCCGGGCGTTTTGCTGCTGATCGGTACGTTCTTCGTGCCGCCGTCGCCGCGCTGGCTGGCCTCGAAAGGTCGTTTCGATGAAGCGCAGCAGGTGCTCGAACAACTGCGCGACACCAAAGACGCCGCCAAGCGCGAAGTCGAGGAAATGAAAACCCAGGAGAAAGAAGCCCACAAGCGCGTTGCCGCTCGCGAGTTGCTGCGTCAGCCGTGGGTGTTGAAGCTGTTGCTGATCGGTGTCGGGCTGGGCTTTACCGCGCAGTTCACCGGCGTCAACGCGTTCATGTACTACACGCCCATCATCCTCAAACACACCGGCATGGGCACCAACGCTGCACTGACCGCGACCATCGGCAACGGCATCGTCTCGGTCATCGCGACCTTGCTTGGAATCTGGGCCATCGGCCGTTACGGGCGTCGTCACCTGCTGATGACCGGTCTGGTCATCGTGATCATGATGCAGGCGGCGCTGGGTTGCGTGCTGATGTTCATGCCGCAGAATCTGACCCAGAGCTATGCCGCGCTGGCGTGCATTCTGGTGTTCCTCCTGTTCATGCAGATGTGCATCTCGCCGGTGTACTGGCTGCTGATGTCCGAGCTGTTCCCGATGCAGGTCCGTGGCTTGCTGACCGGCACGGCGGTGTCGATGCAGTGGCTGTTCAACGCGACCGTCGCGTTCCTGTTCCCGATCGCGGTGGACACCCTCGGCAACCCGACCTTCTTCGTGTTTGCGGCGATCAACATCGGCTCGCTGATTTTCGTGTTCCTGTGCCTGCCGGAAACCAAGGGCAAGTCCCTGGAGCAGATCGAGAAGCACATGAAGAAGGAGCTTTAAGACGAGGTTTCGAGTCCCGGGCCTTGCGTCCGGGACATTAAGACCGAAGGGCTTATACCGCGCACGTTCAGCCAAGCAATTCGGTGATCCAGCGCACTTGCTGCTCGGTGTCGCGAAGCTTGTCTTCCGTCACCGCCTGCCGCGCACGTTGCAAGTTGGCCAACGTGCGCTGCCTGTAACGCAGCAGGCGCCGCCACTTTTCGAGAAACGCCGGGCTGCGCGCCGCCATCAACAACGGGCCGAAGTACAGCGCTTCAGGGCTGTACACCACCGGCCCGCTGCGTTCGGCGACGATGATTTCGTAGTCGAAGCGGTTCTCCCGCAGCACGTCCTCGTGGACGATGCGATAACCGTTGTCCATCAACCACCGACGCAGTTCAGGCTCGCCGCCGTTGGGCTGCAGAATCAGTTGTTCCTTTCCATTCAGACGCGATTTACCGGCCTCGAAGATGTCGCGAATCGTCTCGCCGCCCATGCCGCAGAGGCTGATCGCGGTAATGCCGTCCTCCGCTTCAATCGCCGCCAGGCCATCGGCCAGACGCACGCGGATATGCTCCTCGAAACCGTTCTCGCGCACCGTACGTTCGGCCGCCCTGAACGGCGTCGCCGCCACCTCCCCCGCCACAGCCATCGCAATGAGCCCACGGCGCATCAACGCCACCGGCAGGTAGGCGTGATCAGAACCGATGTCGGCCAGTCGCGCGTCGGCCGGCACCAGCGCCGCCACGCGCTCCAGGCGCCTGGACAATGTGTGTTCGTTCAACCTTGCCGCCCCTATTCTCGCCACCGCCCGGCACGACCTGCCGAAACGGGGCGTGAGTCTGTCGGGCTGTGGCGCGGATTTCAACTGCGTTGAGTTGTGGCCGGCGGCTTTAACATCGGGTGCTAAGGCAGCTTGGCGATGACCTTTATCTCGAAATCAAAGCCATACAGCCAGGTCACGCCGACGGCCGTGATGGTCGGGTGCGGCGCTTCGCCCCAGAACTCCGGCACCACTTCCCAGGCCTTTTCGAAGGTCGACTGCGGATCGACCATGAACACGGTGACGTCAATCACGTCATCGAAAGTGCAGCCGGCGGCATTGAGAATGGCGTTGAGATTGGTGAACGCCAAGCGGACCTGGGCGCGCAGATCGGGTTCGGGCGAGCCATCTTCGCGGCTGCCCACTTGTCCCGAGACAAACAGCAAGCCGGCGGATTTGATCGCCGGCGAGTAGCGATTGCGCTCGTACAACGCGTGGCGGCCGGGCGGGAATACAACGTCACGAACAGTCATGGGTCTTCTCCTTCAGCGGAGCGGGATGCTCCGTGGTTTCGATGGGCAGACTGTAGGGCGGCGGATTTGCTGGATAAACCAGCAGCCTTGATCAAGACTGTTTGCATTTCCCAAACAATCAGGTGGCGCGATGGACCGTTTCGACGCGATGCAGGCGTTCGTTCGAGTGGTGGAAACCGGCAGTTTCACCAAGGCCGCCGGCACGTTGCACATGAGCAAGACCACGGTCACCCAATTGGTGCAACAGCTTGAAGCGCGGCTGCGGGTCAAGCTGCTCAACCGCACCACGCGCAAGGTCAACGTCACGGCCGACGGCGCGGTGTTCTACGAACGTGCGCTGCGCGTGCTGGTGGATCTGGATGACGCGGAAACCGGTCTGTCCGCTGCCTCCGCCTCGCCCCGAGGGCGTTTGCGTGTCGACGTGCCCAGCCCGTTCGCACGCATGGTGCTGATCCCGGCACTGCCAGACTTCAACGCGCGCTACCCCGACATCCAGATCGACCTGGGCGTGAGCGACCGGATGATCGACCTCATCGGCGAGAACGTTGACTGCGTGGTGCGCGGCGGCGAGCTGACCGACCAATCGCTGATGGCGCGGCACATCACCGACCTGAAGCTGGGCGTCTACGCGGCGCCGACCTACCTGCAGCGCGCAGGCAAGCCGGCTCATCCCCGTGACCTCGAAGACCCGCAGCACCGCATCGTCGGTTACCGCTGGGCGCGCACCGGGCAGCTATTCCCGATGGTGCTGCAGCGGGACGGCGAGAGGGTTCAGGTGCAGAGCCGCTACTTGCTCTCGGTGGACGACGGCAACGCCTACCTCGCGGCAGGCCTCGCCGGCATGGGCGCCCTCTGGCTGCCGCAGTACATGGCCCAGCCGTCGGTGCTCAGCGGTGAACTACTGGCGCTGTTCGAGGACTGGCAGCTGGAATCAATGCCGATGTACGTGGCCTTCCCGCCCAACCGGCACATCAGCATCAAGCTGCGGGTGTTCATCGACTGGGTTGTGGAGTTGATGGGCGACGGGTACAAAAGCCGATCTTCCGCAACGGTTGTACAAGGAGCGACGCGCAATGGATGAAGTGATCAGCTACCGACAAGCCACGGTCGAGGACGTGGCGGCGATCTGCGAACTGGGGCAGTTGCTCAACGCCATTCACCACGCTGAGCGTCCCGATATTTACACGGATGAAACCCTGGATTACACCCGCGATGCCCCTCACTGGATGAGCTTTCTGAACAACCCGGAGCAGGTGATTTTCCTCGCATTCGTCGGGGATCAGCCGGCGGGATTTGTCAGCGCGGGGATGTTTTCGGCAGGTGGGCCGTTGATGCAGCCGATGGAATTCGCGCGGATTGGCTCGGTGTGCGTGGCCCAGATTTTTTGGGGAAAAGGCTTGGGCCGTGGGTTGATTGAGCACGTGAAAGCATGGGCGCTGGAACGCGGTGCCCAGGATATTCGGCTGACGGTGTGGGGCTTCAACACCCACGCGCGGCGGCTGTATGAAGAGCTCGGGTTTGAGACACGGGCTTATGAAATGGGGATGCGGTTGATGTGACTGCCGTTCATCGCACCTGACAGAGACCTTGTAGACGACCGGTCAGTTTTGGCTTAAGGTGCTGCGCATTATGAAGAAACCCAACCTGGAAATGCGCCAACACATCATCGACGTCGCCAAGTCGCTGATGACCCACAAGGGCTACACCGCCGTGGGCCTGGCTGAAGTAGTAAGCGCGGCGGGCGTGCCCAAAGGCTCGTTTTACTATTACTTCAAATCGAAAGAAGAGTTCGGCGCCGCGTTGCTCGATGAGTACTTCTCCGAGTACCTCGGCCGTGTCGACACCGTCATGACGCGATCAGGCACCGGCGTCGAAAAGCTGCTGGCCTACTTCGATTACTGGATCGAGACCCAGGGCACCGATCACCCGGAAGGCAAATGCCTGGTGGTCAAGCTGGGCCCGGAAGTCTGCGACCTGTCCGAGGACATGCGCAGGGTGCTGGAGGCCGGGACGGCGAAGATCATCCAGCGCATCACCACCTGCGTGGACATGGGCCTGGCAGACGGCAGCCTGCACATCGAAGAAGGCAGCGAAGCCTTCGCCGAAACCCTCTATCAACTGTGGCTGGGCGCTTCCCTTCTGGTGAAAGTGAACAAGTCCACCACGCCCTTCGACACGGCCATGAGCCTGACCCAACGCCTGCTTCGGTAGCAGGCGCTTTTTTTTCAAAGATTGGTAGACGACCGGTCAAATATGCGAGTAATTCTCAATGATTGATATCAGTAATAGCACCGACTTGTTTTCTCCCGTGCACATGGGCGCCATCGAAATGGCCAACCGCATTGTCATGGCCCCCGTCACCCGCAGCCGATACGAAGAAGACGGCGTGCCCGGTGAACTGCACGCCACCTATTACGCCCAGCGTGCCACCGCCGGATTGATCGTGGCCGAAGCCACCAACATCTCGGCCCAGGGACGCGGCTATGCGGCGACGCCCGGGATCTGGAGCGAAGCGCAGGTCGCCGGCTGGCGCAAAGTCACCGACGCCGTGCACGCGGCCGGCGGCAAGATCGTCAGCCAGCTCTGGCATGTGGGGCGGTTCTCAAGCGTCGACCTGCAGCCCAACGGCGAAGCCCCGGTCGCGCCGTCCGCGATTCAGGCCGAGGGCAACACGTACACGGCCAACGGCTTCGTCCCGGTGTCGATGCCCCGGGCGCTGGAAACCGACGAAATCCCCGGCATTATCGAGCAGTACAAACTCGCTGCCGAGAACGCCAAGCGCGCAGGATTTGACGGTGTTGAGGTTCACTCGGCCAACAGCTACCTGCTCGACCAGTTCCTGCGCGACTCCACCAACCAGCGCACCGACCAGTACGGTGGCTCGATTGAAAACCGTGCCCGGCTGACGCTGGAAGTTACCCAGGCCATCGTCGACATCTGGGGCAACGATCGCGTGGGCATTCGCCTGTCGCCGGTCACGCCGGATGCCGGTAACACGCCGCCGGACAGCAACGTGATGGCGTTGCACGGTTACCTGATTCAGCAGTTGAATCGCTTCAATCTGGCGTACCTGCACTTTGTCGAAGGCGCGACCGCCACCTCCCGTGAAGTGCCGGAAGGCGTCGACATGGACGCCCTGAGTGCGCAGTTCAACGGCCCGTTCATTGGCAACAACAACTACGACCTGGACATGGCCGTCCAGCGCCGCGCCCAAGGCAAGATCGACGCCGTCGCGTTCGGCCGCCTATTCATCTCCAACCCGGACCTGGTTGCGCGTCTGCGCCATGGCGCCGAACTCACCATCGCCCCGCGCGAAAGCTATTACGGCGGCGGCGCCAAGGGCTACACCGACTGGCCGCTGGGCACTTACTAACAGCGCTGGCAACCGCACCGCGTTCAAGCACCGCATTCAATAACGGCTAAACGGCAAGGCTTTCCCAGGACGGCCGACGCTGCCCGCACGCCTTGAATTTGAGGAAACATGAAGATGAATTATCTGGACAAGAAAACCGCCATCGTCACCGGCGCGTCATCAGGGATCGGCGCCGCGACGGCTAGAGCTTTGTCGGCTGAAGGAGTGAACGTCGTGGCCGCTGCGCTGGATGAGAAAGGCCTCGCAACCCTTGTCAGTGAACTCCGCTCGGCCGGTTACGAGGCGTCCAGCTTCGTCACCGACGTGACCGACGCTGAACAAACCCGCGCCCTCGCGCAGTTCGCCAAAGACACCTACGGCTCGGTCGACATCCTCGTCAACAACGCTGGCCTGATGCTGTTCTCCCACTGGGTCGATCTCGTGACCCAGGACTGGAACGCCATGATCGACGTCAACATCAAGGGCTACCTGAACACCATTGCCGCCGCCCTGCCCTTCATGCTCGAACAGAAATCCGGACAGATCCTCAACATGGATTCGGTGGCCGGCCACCAGGTCGGCCCCGGCGCCGGCGTCTACAGCGCAACCAAATTCTTCGTGCAGGCCATGACCGAATCCATGCGCAAAGAACTGGGCGTGCACCACGGCATCCGCGTCAACACCGTCAGCCCCGGCGTGATCAACACCGGCTGGGCAGACAAAGTCACCGACCCCGCCGGGCGCAAAGCCGCACAAGCGCTCAACGAAATCGCCATCGCGCCGGAAGACATCAGCCGTGCCGTGATCTACGCGCTGAATCAGCCGGCCAACGTCACCGTCAACGACCTGATCATTTCACCCACCCGACAGGACTGGTGATTGCGCAGCTGTTGGTCATTGAGGCTATCGCCTTCCTAACTCAAACCCTGGAGTTATAAACATGAGCAAGAACATCAAAGCCGTTCCCACCCACGACTACAACGCCGTCATCGACACCGCCAGCCGCTACGTTGATGGGCTGCGTGAAGGCAGTGTTACGACGATCAAACAGGCCTTTCATGAAGAGGCGGTGATGTACGGTTTCACCAACGGCCAATTGCTGGGCGGGCCGATCAGCAACTTGTATGACTTTGTTGAAAGCAACAGTAAGGCGGCGGACATCACGACCCGGCTGGATGTGTTGGCAATTACGCCCACTACGGCTGTGGTGCGGGTGGATATGGAGAAGGACGCGATTGGCGCGGATTACAACGACTACCTGACGTTGATCAAGATCGATGGGGACTGGAAGGTGATTGCTAAGGTTTATCACCAGTTTGAGGGGTAGGTTTTACAGCGAGGTTTTTTATGGGCGCAGGTCTCGGGTTTTGGCTTCGGGGCCTGCCTGCCGGGTTATAGCGGCTGGGTATTGAGCGTTTTTTGAGTCGTAGCGTTGCTTATTTTTGGAGTAAGACGTGATGGTTTTAGTGGAGTACAGCGCTGGTTTGCCGTGCAGTACGGATCAGGCGTGGAAGGTGCTTCGGGACTTTGGCGGGATCGCGGCATGGCATCCGGCGATTGTGAAGAGTGGCATCGAGGGTGAAGTTGGGATTTTACGGGTGGGTGCGGTCAGGCGGCTGGCGCTTGCGGACGGTGCGGTGTTGCGGGAGCGGTTGATTGAGTTTGATGATGGGGTTAGGGCGTTGGCTTATGTGTTTGAGGAGTCGCCGTTGCCGGTGGATGGGTATCGGGCGCAGGTTCGCGTGGATGAGGTTGCGGATTTGGCGGATCGGTGTGTGGTGCGATGGAGCGCGCGGTTTGAGGTGCGGGAGGCTGGGACGGAGGGGGCATTTGAGGAGTTCGTCAGGGGGTTGATTGTGCAGGGGCATGAGGGGTTGGAGGGGGTGGTTCGGGGTTGATGGTGGGCGTTCGGGAGTGAATTGGGTGGATGGGCAAGCCGGAACGCGATCAAGGCAAGGCGCGCCGGCTTCCGACGCCCATTGGGGAGCGAGTGTGACTGGCCAGGCAGACTCCTGACTAATGGCGCAGGGAAGCAAGCCATTTGAAAAGCCTGCCCAGCCACCAGCGGCTGCGTGCTTCGCGTACTTCATCAATCAGCATGAACGTGTAAGGCGTGAGCGCGCTCTTTTCTCTCTTGCGCAGTGTGCGTAACCCCCTGATACGGTCGCGAGCGTGGATCAGCATGCAAACGGTGGCAAACAGGAAAAATCAGAATGATCAAAATGCCCGTGGTGAACGGAGTGACTGATTTAATCACTGCGCCTGCGGCCAAGGTCCCAACACCGGCAATCAACCCTTCCGCTCCCGCGGATGTGGAAGATACGGAAAATGAAACCCTGTTATCGGATACGTCGAACGCGAACCCTCGAGAAGGCGTTAGATAAAGGCCAACATACAGCGTCGCGATGAAACCCAATAACAACCCGGCGATTATGCGTCCCTGAGTGGGAGATCCTCCCAAGTCATCAGTGACCACGGTGTAACTGACCCACGCGGGGGCAAGGGCCAAGAGAAAAATCACCAAAGTGAAGTAACTCAGGGCGAATGTCGTATAACGCTCACACCAATATCTCATGTACAGCGTATAACCTGAGAGCAAGAAAAACAGCAGCCCATACACCCATCCGTCTGTGGCTGAGCGCAAGAGACCAACGGCACCCAAGCCAATGGCAACTATGAAAAGCGTCCGTGTAAGCGCGTTGACCGTTCGCGCATCAGGATCGTAGATAGTGGACATTTAGACGCTAGCTCCTTGCATGCGGTACCGGTGGGTGTACCTATCGCACATCGCGCGGCGGGTTAATCTTCCCATACCCACTCTAACGATTTTTTCTTCGATGCGGATACACAGAACCATCATGACCAGCGGCCTATGAATGAGGCAGCACGCCGTGCGCGTATCCTCTCCACCTCCATGAACGTGTAGCTCACCCGCTCCTTGATTTCCTGCTCTTTCAAACTGCGAAGAGACGAAATACTGACCCGATGATAAAAGAGCATGAACAGTGAGATTGCGAAAAAGATACAGGCAAGCAATAAAGCGGGAGAGTCGTAGGAATGGACCATAGGGTAGAGCACGGTCGACAGCGCAGCCCCTATTCCGCCCTGCAAGGACTGGTTCTGGAACGGAGGCGCGGTCACCTCGACCCGATTTCCCCGGGCAACCAGTACGGTCGGTCGACTTCTCCACCTGTCCAGCGCCAGGTAAATGACGAATGCGATGAGCAGTGGAATGCATGCCAATGAGAGTGATGTGACGGGTCCTAATTTCAACTGTTTATAGGCTGCGATCAATACCAGAAGAAATGTAAAACCTGGCGCAAAGCCGAGATTCAGAAAAAGTCTGAGATTGGCATACCGGGTGAATTTTTCGGTGCGGTAGGCGCAATCGAAGCACCACCAACTCAGCCACACCTCCGCCGCGCACATTGGGAAAAATAAAAGGCTGGGCAAAATACCTACGGAAAACACCGCTTGGATCGTGAACAAGAGCCAGGTGCTGAAGATGATGGAAATGAAGCGGTGTGGATCTGTGTCAAACATCAGCTATTCCCTGCTGCTTATTTGAGCGTCATTAGTCGGACGATACACTCACTGAGAAAGAGCCGAAGCCGGCACCTCAAGCCTGCGGTCTACTGCTGAAGCCGCTAGAGGGCTAGCACGACGCCTCCCGCCCGTCCTTTCTGCCTACCACGTAGCAATTCTCGGATCGCGTGTTCAAGATGTAAAAGGACTGCCCCAGAAACGCCAAGGATATGTTTCTCCGGCCGTGATGGTCGCCCACAAAAGGTTTCTCAAGGGCATAGTCAGTTTAGTCGCAGAGGACGTATCGAGTTTCGTTAGCAGCCTACTGATCAATGCATCAGATTCCTGATTCATTCAGGTCTCTAGATTGTCGGGCGGATACGGCGGGCTTGCGTGGCTGGAGGATGGCCCGGATGCAGCCCTTGGAATGACGACGTCAGCTAGGGCGCACTTCGACTTATACACGACTTACCATCAATTCCACCATATATTCGAGCAGGCTCGAAAAACTATCAAATTCTTCATATACGTTATCAAACGCTTGCTTATCTCTAACTTGGTAGCGTCCCTCAGCAAGGTCTAAAACGTAAGCGTCCTGATCGCTGTCTCCAAACAAAACATATTGATCCATCCATTCAAGTTATCGCGATAACTTATTCATTTCGATGAAGGCCAGAGAGTATCCATTACCGCCGACAAGTTTTTTTGGTTTTGTTGAATAGAGAAAAACCCCTTCAACTACTAGACCATTAAATCTTTTTAGAATCTCAAGGTAATCACTCGGAGGGCTGAACCCCAGCTCTATCTCGCTAGACCTGACAAACGACTTGATTTCATGCTCGTGCGCACCTTCATTAAAGAAAAATCCGTCCACCTCATACGTCTTTTTTACATATGCTATCTTTTCTTCCAAGTTTTCCATGCAAACCTCTAGAGTAAGGGCGGAGGGTAGACATCAAGATCAATGATTGGCCAGTCCAACGTTTGACTATCACCGGGCTTCATGCTGCGGGTCACGGTGTTTTGGTAATTAGTAATAACTTTATGATAGGGATCGTTCTTAATGAATGTCAGGTTATTAAAGCTATTTGTCCCACCGTCATCCAGAGGTAGATCATGGTGGACTTGCCAGTCACGGCTAGGCAGTTTGCCCTGTTGCATTCGCGAAATACCAGAGTCATGAATGCCGGCGTTTTTCAGTTGCTGGATATTCTCAGGATTCTCAGACAGTGATTTTAAATAATCGGGGCGCACCTTGCGATCAAACACATTCCTCAATTCTCTGGTTTCGGCGGGCGGACGTTTAGTGTAGACAATTTCCTCAGTGCGGACACCTGGAAGCCCGACAGCAATAGGGCGAGCATCATAGAAAAGGAAGCTATTAAAGAACACCACACCTGCTTTAACTTACAAAGCTAATTAAATGACCATACTCGGCCAACACTTTTCTATACTTACTAACATTAACACCTTGAAGTAGCATAGAATTTTCGATGTCCAATCTTTCAGCTACTACCTTTATTGAAAAGTCTAGGCCAAGCCCTTTCTTAACCCCCAAAACTTCAGATGACTTAGCCTTGACTTTGGAAATAGACACAATATCTCCTATATCCGGATCATAGTCAGAATCCTCTCCTTCAATAACATTCTCGACCAAGCTTTCCATAGAGTGATATATTTCAGCATCGCCAATAAACGGATCGCCAGAATCTATAAAATAGAACTCACTCGAACCGACTTTTGGAATCAGGATCAAACCTCCTCCAGAGTCATCTCCTACTAGAACATGATCAGGAAAATTCATATTTATCTGGTAAGTTTCGTTACGCTCTGCTATGTGCCCAGTTGAATATATCAGCACACGGTCATTAAGCATTGCGCCATCGTGAACCTTCCAAAACTCAACGAGCCAACCACTCTTATCAATATTCAACTGACCACAAGCGACGGTAATATTATCGTCTGAAGCAGGCGGATTCGTTTCAGTATACGCAATCACTCGAAGGCTCCTAATGAGTCAAAATATTTATACGACCTGCTTGCAACTTTATTCGCGGCATCAGGACTTACTCCCGCGTCCAACAGCTCCCTGTATGCTACTCCAAATTCATTTTTGATTGACCCTCCAAACCCACCAGCTCTGCGCCTAACTGCTTGGAGCGCCGATACAGTAGCATGTGACTCTCCTGATGAGCTTTTCAACAAAATCGCCGGAGCCTTATTAGTACTGTAACCAGCTATATTCTTTTTCGCCCAGGCATCCTGAATAAAGTGGTGAGATTGAACTCGCTGATCATCAAATACATTTTTGTGACCGCTTGCGCGGTTGACGCCTGGCGACAAATTACCATGAGTGTCTACGTCCCCGGTCTTGTATCCGCCGGGGCGATTGCATACCCAGCCCCAAGGACCAACCCACCCATTAGTATTCGGAGCGTAAGCATAAAGATTATCCCCACCCAACAACCCAATCAGATCCTGGGTAATAAACCGTCCCACCTCCGGGTCGTAGTATCGGAAAGTGTTGTAGTGCAGCCCCGTTTCGTCGTCAAAGTACTGGCCTTGGAAACGCAGTTTCTGCTCAACCTCACTCACGACTAATGATTCAACTTCACCCCAGGCTTTGTACGTCGCCTGCCGGACGATCTGGCCGTCGACATCCGTCATCTCGAGCGGCGTGCCAATCTGGTCGGCATGGAAGTAGTAAAGCGTCTGCTCTGCCTCACCTTCGCTCTGGTCAACCCGGGCAAGTGGCGCATAGCTTCCTGGCTCGTAGATATAGAGGCTGCTCTGCCAAGGCGTTTCCTCACGCAGCATCCGCAGGCCTTGCCAGAGAAAGTGCTTGTGCTCAGTCTGGCCATCAATCTCGGACGTCTTGCCAACCCGACGACCCAAGCTGTCTTACCGGTAGGTACCGACGCTGTGCACTTGGCTATTAACCATCGTCTCCGCACGCACGAGCCGGTTTTCGCAGTCGTAGGTGAACGTCTGCAGCTTGGATAAGCCCGACCGCTTCTCGATCAGGTTGCCCCAGGCATCATAGGTATATTCCTGATCACGCCATTGCTTGATGCGGTTGTCTTTGACCTGATCGAATTGGCTGGTATTGAAGTTCAGCCGGTGGCCGCAGCGTCGTATCGAAACTCCTCGCTATCAACCAAGCGGCCCGTGTCACGGCTATGAAGCTGACCATTAGCTTCGTATTCGTACTTGATCTCTCCGCGCAGTTTATCGAGCGTGCGGGTCAGTTCGCCTGCCGGATCGTATTCATATCGCCGATGAATCAGGTTGTACGCATGATCTACTAGCAACGAGGTGTTGATGCCTGGGTTCTGGATCTGCGACAGCTTTTCAGCCGGGATGGTTGATGCCAACTACCAGCTCTTACGTCCCATCGCGTCGTAACCAAAACAACTGGTCAGTTTGCATTGCGTGCGGTAAACCTCGCGATGCAGATCATCTCGCTCCATGTCGCTGATGAGCAAACCGTCGAGGTTCAGTTGGTGCAGGTGCCCGCTGCCGTAGTACAGGTGATTGAGATGTTGGCCAGTCGGCAAGGTCAGCGTGGTCAGGTTGCTCAGCGGATCGTATTCGTAGGCCAGCGCGCCTTGGGATGTGGTTTCCTTAACCAAACA
>NZ_JBWKQL010000001.1:834011-895176 GCF_059418765.1 Pseudomonas sp. GW821-FHT07F05 | reverse complement strand
GCGCAGCGGACGGGACTCGAACCCGCGACCCCCGGCGTGACAGGCCGGTATTCTAACCGACTGAACTACCGCTGCGCATTGCGTGGACTTTCGTCCTGCTGAATCTCAGTATCCTTCAGCGTCTGATGCTGCTGTGAAACACTCAACGATGGTGGGTGATGACGGGATCGAACCGCCGACCCTCTGCTTGTAAGGCAGATGCTCTCCCGGCTGAGCTAATCACCCTTGCTTCGCTGAGGCCGCGAAATTTACGCAGGTGACGAACCTAAGTCAATAGCCCGCTTGAAGTTTTTTTAAAAAGAGCGATTTTTAGCAGCAAGCACGAAGCTGCACATCAGGAACAAAAAAGCGAGCCCCCGAGGCTCGCTTTCTTGTTCAGGCACCTGCTTACAACGCAGCCAGACCCCGCGCGAGATCCGCCTGCAGGTCAGCGACGTCTTCCAGCCCTACCGCAACGCGGATCAGGCTGTCACGAATACCGGCGGCTTCCCGTTCCTGCGGCGACAGCCGACCGTGGGACGTGGTGCTCGGGTGGGTGATGGTGGTCTTGGTGTCGCCCAGGTTGGCGGTGATCGAGATCAACCGCGTGGCATCGATGAAGCGCCACGCGCCATCCTTGCCACCCTTCACTTCAAAGCTCACCACCGCGCCGAACGCCTTCTGCTGACGTTTGGCCAACGCGTGCTGCGGGTGGCTCTCGAGACCGGAGTAATGCACCTTCTCGATGCCCTCCTGCTGTTCGAGCCACTGCGCCAGCTCAAGGGCGCTCTGGCAATGGGCACGCATGCGGATGTTGAGGGTTTCGAGCCCCTTGAGGAACAGCCAGGCATTGAACGGGCTCAGGCTCGGGCCCGCGGTGCGCAGGAAACCGACGACTTCTTTCATCAGATCGCTGCGACCGACCACCACGCCGCCCATGGCGCGGCCCTGCCCGTCGATGAACTTGGTCGCCGAGTGCACGACCACGTCCGCCCCCATGCGCAGCGGCTGCTGCAGGGCCGGTGTGCAGAAGCAGTTATCGACCACCAGCAGCGTGCCCTTGGCGTGGGCGATTTCCGCCAGCCCGCTGATGTCGACCAGTTCCGCCAACGGGTTGGAAGGCGATTCGACAAACAGCATCTTGGTATTCGGTTTGATCGCCGCGTCCCAGCCGGACAATTCGGCGAGGGGGACGTAATCGACCTCGACCCCGAAGCGCTTGAAGTACTTTTCAAACAGGCTGATGGTCGACCCGAACACGCTTTTCGACACCAGCACATGGTCGCCGGCGCTGCAGAAGCTCATTACCGTAGCGAGAATGGCGGACATACCGGTGGACGTCGCCACCGCCTGCTCGCCGCCTTCCAGCGCGGCCATGCGCTCTTCGAACGAAGCGACGGTCGGGTTGGTGTAGCGCGAATAGACGTTGCCGGGGATCTCTCCGGCGAAGGTCGCGGCCGCCTCAGCTGCCGTGCGGAACACGTAGCTGGACGTGAAAAACAGTGGATCGCTGTGTTCGCGTTCCGGCGTGCGGTGCTGACCGGCACGAACCGCGAGGGTGTCGAAACCGACGCCCTCGAGATCGCTGTCCAGTCGACCGGCATCCCATTCCTGAGTCATGCCGCCTGCTCCTTGTCTGGATTAGTTGTTGTACAGATCGATGATCGCGCTCACCGCCTGAGTCTTGACCTTGGAGGCGTCATTGCGCGCCTGCTCGATCTTGTTCAGGTAGTGTTCGTCGATGTCGCCGGTCACGTACTTGCCGTCGAAGACCGAACAGTCGAAATTGTCGATCTTGATCTTTTTGCTGCCACTCACCGCCTCGATCAGGTCATTCAAGTCCTGATAGACCAGCCAGTCGGCACCGATGAGGTCGGCCACGTCCTGGGTGGAACGGTTGTGAGCGATCAGCTCGTGGGCACTCGGCATATCGATGCCGTAGACGTTGGGGAAGCGCACGGCCGGGGCCGCGGAACAGAAATAGACGTTCTTGGCGCCGGCTTCACGGGCCATCTGGATGATCTGCTTGCACGTGGTGCCGCGCACGATGGAGTCGTCCACCAGCATCACGTTCTTGCCACGGAATTCCAGCTCGATCGCATTGAGCTTCTGGCGCACGGATTTTTTCCGCGCGGCCTGGCCCGGCATGATGAAGGTGCGGCCGATGTAGCGGTTCTTGACGAAGCCTTCGCGGAATTTCACGCCCAGGTGGTTCGCCAGTTCCAGCGCCGCCGTACGGCTGGTGTCCGGAATCGGGATGACCACGTCGATGTCGTGATCAGGACGCTCGCGCAGGATCTTGTCGGCCAGCTTCTCGCCCATGCGCAGACGCGCCTTGTAGACCGAGATGCCGTCGATGATCGAGTCCGGGCGCGCCAGATAGACGTGTTCGAAAATGCACGGGGCGTATTTCGGGTTGGTGGCGCACTGACGGGTGTGCAGCTTGCCGTCTTCGGTGATGTACACCGCTTCGCCCGGGGCCAGGTCGCGGATCAGGGTGAAACCGAGCACGTCCAGCGAAACGCTCTCGGAGGCGATCATGTACTCGACGCCTTCGTCGGTGTGACGCTGACCAAAGACGATCGGGCGGATGGCGTCCGGGTCGCGGAAGCCGACGATGCCGTAACCGGTGATCATCGCCACGACCGCGTAACCGCCACGGCAACGCTTATGCACGTCGGTGACGGCCGCGAAAATGTCTTCCTCAGTTGGCTGCAACTTGCCGCGCACGGCCAGCTCGTGGGCGAACACGTTGAGCAGGACTTCAGAGTCGGAGTTGGTGTTGACATGGCGCAGGTCGGATTCGTAAATCTCCTTGGCCAACTGCTCGACGTTGGTCAGGTTGCCGTTGTGCGCCAGGGTGATGCCGTAAGGCGAATTGACGTAGAACGGCTGGGCTTCGGCTGACGTGGAGCTGCCTGCCGTTGGATAACGGACGTGACCAATGCCCATGTGCCCGACCAGACGCTGCATATGGCGTTGGTGAAACACGTCCCGAACCAGACCGTTGTCCTTGCGCAGAAACAACCGGCCGTCATGGCTGGTCACGATACCGGCAGCGTCCTGGCCGCGGTGCTGGAGGACGGTGAGCGCGTCATAAAGCGCCTGATTGACGTTCGACTTGCCGACGATACCGACGATGCCACACATGCGACACAACCCCTACTTAGTGGAACTGGATTTACCGAACACTTCCGGCGGCGTTGTAGGCGGCAGGAGGTGATCCTTGAACGGGATGTCAACAGGTACGCTGACTCCGCTGGCTAGCCACTTGCTGGACATCCCGAGAATCAGGTTTTTCGACCAGTCAGCGACCATGACAAATTGCGGGAGCAGCCTCGACTGCTGCCACCATTGATCCTGTTGCACCGGGCCCAGGCTCAACAGCCCGACCGCGACGACAACCAGCAAGGCTCCGCGCGCCGCGCCGAAGACCATGCCCAGAAAACGATCGGTCCCGGACAGCCCGGTGACGCGAATCAGTTCTCCAATCAGAAAGTTGACCATGGCGCCGACCAGCAGTGTGGCGACGAAAAGAATGGTGCAGCCCGCAATCACGCGCGCCGAAGGTGCTTCGATGTAGTTGACCAGATACTGGGCCAGCGATCCGCCAAACATCCAGGCGACGGCACCTGCGATGATCCACGTCAGCAAGGACAGTGCTTCTTTGACGAAGCCGCGCTTGAGACTGATCAAAGCGGAGATGGCGACAATTGCAATGATCGCCCAGTCAACCGGAGTAAATGACACGTCGCAGCCTACAGACTGATAAGGCGGCGGATTTTAGCAGAGCACTCGCCTGCCGGTAAGCAGCGATTGCGGATGAAGGCCAATTAAGGCGAACTATTGGACTTTGTTCGAGGTCGGGGCGGGTTGAACCCTAAGTCGAGGGTGTCAGATCCGGCCCCTTCCCTGGTGGGACCGGCTTTAGCCGGGAAGGCGGCATTTGCCACACCGCGAAATCGAGGGTGGCTGATCCGGCCTCTTCCCGGCTAAAGCCGGTCCTACTGGGGGAAGGCGTCAGTCGAGTTACCTACGCTCCGGCTGGAAGCGCACGACGATGCCTTTGATTTTCTGCTGCTTTTCCAGCGTGTCACGCAAACGATCGGCCTCGGCACGCTCGATCACCGGGCCCACGAAGACACGGTTCACGCCATCGGAGGTGCGGATGTAGGCGTTGTAGCCCTGAGTGCGCAGGGTCTTCTGCAGATTGTCGGCGTTGGCGCGGTTGGACAGGCTCGCCAGTTGCACCGACCACGTGACCGACAGACCATTTGCATCAACCCGGCTGGTGTCAGCCGCCGATGCGACGGGTGCTGGCGCTTGAGCGGGTGCAGGTGTCGGCGCCGGAGCAGGTTTCGCGGGCGCGGTCTGAACGGCCTTCGGCGCAGCAGCCACAGGCTTGGAAGGCGCTGGCGCAATGGGCATTGCCGGCGGCTGCTGACTGGTGCGCTGCTGAACGGGCTGAGCAGTATGGGTGGACTGAGCAGGCTGGGTCAGTTCGTCATCGGTCGGCACGGGCTCCTGCGGCAATGGCTGCTGTTCAGGCACGCTGACCGGCTCGACCTTGATCGGCGAGGTGGCCGGCGCTTGCGGAGCGGCAGGCGCATCGACCTGCACACGGCGGGCTTCGTCCTGACGCGAAAACAGCATCGGCAGAAAAATCACCGCGATGGCAATCAGCACCAACGCTCCCACCATGCGCTGTTTGTACGCTTTATCCAGCAAAGCCATGTGTCACTTCCTCCGTGACGCGCCAGCAAGCCATTCCAGGGCCTCGGCTACGCAGTAAAAAGACCCGAACAGAACAATCTCGTCGTCGGCTGTCGCGTGGGCGCATTGGGCTTCAAGCGCCAGCGCGATACTCGGGTGAGACGTCACGCGAGCGCCAAGGTTCTGCAACGCCTGTTCGATCTCTTGTGCCGGACGACTGCGCGGCGTTGGCAGCGGCGCCACGGCCCAGCTGCTGAACGTTTCGCTCAACTCCGCCAGAACGCCTTGCAGGTCCTTGTCACTGAGCAGACCGAACACCGCCAGCCGCTTGCCTGCCACCGGTCGCTGATTCAGGCGCTGAGCGAGAAACGTTGCCGCATGGGGGTTATGGCCGACATCCAGCAGAAGGCTCAGCGATTTGCCCTGCCAGTCGATGCTGCGACGATCAAGGCGACCGGTGACGCGCGTGTTGACGAGCGCATCCCGTAGGGTCGCCTCATCCCACGGCAAATCCAGCAGCAGGTAGGCCTGCAGCGCCAGGGCCGCGTTCTGCATGGGCAGGTCGAGTAACGGCAGCGAATGCAGTTCGACTTTCCGGCCGTTTGCGTCGGTGCCCGACCAGTCCCAACCCGTCGCGTTGATCTGCAGCTCGAAATCGCGACCGCGCAGCGACAGCGGGCAATTCAGTGACCGCGCCTTCTCGAGCAATGGCTGCGGTGGATCGAGATCGCCGCACAGCGCGGGCTTTCCCTCACGGAATATCCCGGCTTTTTCGAAGGCCACGGTTTCGCGGGTATTGCCTAGAAACTCCGCGTGATCGACGCCAATGCTGGTGACCAGCGCCATGTCGGCGTCGATCAGGTTGACCGTATCGAGCCGCCCGCCAAGACCGACTTCCAGCACGACGGCGTCCAGCCCGGCCTGCCCGAACAGCCAGAAGGCTGCCAGCGTGCCCATCTCGAAGTAAGTCAGGGAGACGTCGCCACGGCCACGCTCGACCACCTCGAACGCCGCGCACAGCTCGGCGTCAGTCGCCTCAACGCCCTGCACCTGGACACGCTCGTTGTAGCGCAGCAGGTGCGGCGAACTGTAAACGCCGACCTTCAGGCCCTGTGCCTGCAACAAAGAAGCAACGAATGCGCAGGTCGAGCCCTTGCCGTTGGTGCCGGTGACGGTGATCACTTTCGGCGCCGGCCGGGTCAGGCCCATCTGCGTAGCCACCTGCTGCGAACGTTCCAGCCCCATGTCGATGGCCGAGGGGTGCAGTTGTTCCAGGTAACTGAGCCAGTCGCTCAAAGAGCGTGCGGTCATAGGTTGGCCGGAGCAGGCGGCACAACGATCGGCTCAAGTTTCGGCGCCACGAATTTCGGCGTCGGCAGCCCCATCATCTGCGCCAGGACGTTACCCAGACGCTGACGCAGTTCCTGACGGTGGATGATCATGTCGATCGCGCCATGGTCGAGCAGGAATTCGCTGCGCTGGAAGCCTTCCGGCAGCTTCTCGCGCACGGTCTGCTCGATCACGCGCGGGCCGGCGAAGCCGATCAGGGCCTTGGGCTCGGCGACGATGATGTCGCCCAGCATCGCCAGACTGGCAGAAACACCGCCGTAGACCGGGTCGGTCAGCACGGAAATAAACGGCAGGCCTTCTTCACGAAGACGCGCCAGCACGGCCGAGGTCTTGGCCATCTGCATCAAAGAGATCAGCGCTTCCTGCATGCGCGCACCGCCGGAGGCCGCAAAGCAGATCATCGGGCAGCGGTTTTCCAGCGCGTAGTTGGCGGCCTGCACGAAGCGCTCACCCACGACCGCACCCATCGAGCCGCCCATGAAGGAGAACTCGAATGCGCTGCACACCACCGGCATGCCCAGCAGGGTGCCGCTCATGGAAATCAGCGCATCTTTTTCACCGGTCTGCTTCTGCGCGGCGACCAGGCGATCCTTGTATTTCTTGCCGTCGCGGAATTTCAGACGGTCCACCGGCTCCAGATCAACGCCGATCTCCTGGCGGCCTTCGGCGTCCAGGAAGATATTCAGACGGGCACGGGCGCCGATGCGCATGTGGTGGTTGCACTTCGGGCAGACGTCCAGGGTCTTTTCCAGCTCCGGGCGATACAGCACCGCTTCGCAGGACGGGCACTTGTGCCACAGACCTTCGGGTACCGAGCTCTTCTTGACCTCGGAACGCATGATCGAAGGGATCAGTTTGTCTACCAACCAGTTGCTCATGCTTTCTTTCTCCAGTACCGATGGCTCGAACGCGATGGCAATCGGTGCCATGCGCATGCCCTTAAACCAATGTCATGTACGGTGCCGCAAAATGTCGTACAGCGATCGGCGCGAGGCCTGACCTGCCAAAACAACACTCAGCAACACCACTCTCAACTTCCATCACGAGACGCAAGACGTCTTCGCTCAATCAATTCGGCCACGCGCATCAGCGGATGGCAGGCTAGTGGACGGCGACCGTTGGTCCGCCGTCACATCCCGGCCAATGTTGCCGGGCAAATGCCCTAAGCCCCGTGTACAGCACTCATGAATGCACGGATCTTGTCGTGGTCCTTCAGTCCTTTGGACTTCTCCACCCCGCCGCTCACATCAACCGCGTAGGGCTGCACCTGCGCGATGGCCTGGGAAACGTTGGCCGAGGTCAGGCCACCGGCGAGAATCACCGGTTTGCTCAAATGTTTTGGAATCAGCGCCCAATCGAAGGTTTCACCCGTCCCGCCCGGAATGCCCGCGACATAAGTGTCGAGCAGGATGCCGCAGGCATTGGCGTAGGCATCGCAGCTGGCCGCGATGTCATCGCCAGCCTGTACGCGCAGGGCCTTGATGTACGGGCGGTTATAGCCCTCGCACTGCTCAGGGGTTTCATCGCCGTGAAACTGAATGAGGTCGAGGGGAACGACGTCGAGCAACGCTTTCAAGTCAGCGCGCTCGGCATTGACGAACAGGCCGACGGTGCTGACAAAGGGCGGCAGCGCGGCAACGATTGCCTGGGCCTGCTCCACCGTCACGAAGCGCGGGCTCTTGGGATAAAACACCAGCCCGATGGCGTCAGATCCGGCCTCAACGGCGGCCAACGCATCTTCTATGCAGGTAATCCCGCAGATCTTGCTGCGAACGGCTGACATGTAGTGGAGACCTCAAGCCTTGCGAAAGTCCCGGATGGTAGCAAATGCAGTCACCTGCGTCAGCCGTCCAGTTCCGAGAAGCCAGTGAGAAAATGCGGGCCGATGTAGCGATCCGGTAATGGGAACTCGTCGCGGTATTCCACCTGAACCAGGTACAGGCCGAAAGGATGAGCCGTCACCCCGCCAGTTCTTCGCACTCGGCTTTCGAGCACTTCCTTCGCCCACTCGATTGGCCGCTCCCCTGCCCCGATGGTCATCAGCACGCCGGCAATGTTGCGCACCATGTGGTGCAGGAAGGCATTGGCGCGAACATCGATGACGATCATCTTGCCGTGGCGGGTGACGCGCAGATGGTGAAGCTGCTTGATCGGCGACTTGGCCTGGCATTGCCCGGCACGGAACGCACTGAAGTCGTGGGTACCGACCAGATACTCGGCGGCCAGCGCCATGCGTTCGGCATCCAGCGGGCGGTGGTTCCAGGTGATTTCCTGGCCCAGGTGCGCCGGGCGGATCTGATCGTTGTAGATCACATAACGATAGCGACGGGCGATGGCTTTGAAACGCGCGTGAAAATGCGCGGGCATGACCTTGGCCCAGGTCACGCTGATGTCGTGGGGAAGATTGATATTGGCGCCCATGGTCCAGGCTTTCATGCTGCGCTCGGCCTGGGTATCGAAGTGCACCACCTGACCGCACGCATGCACGCCCGCATCGGTGCGCCCGGCACACATCAGTGACACCGGCGAATCGGCCACTTTCGACAGGGCATTTTCCAGCGTTTCCTGGACAGTCAGCACGCCGGTCAACTGGCGCTGCCAGCCGCTATAGCGCGAGCCTTTGTATTCCACGCCCAGGGCGATTCTGGAAAAACCTTCGGCGGCCAGTTCGGCTGCCGCTGTTTCTGCCTCGGTGTCTGTAGTTGCCAAGAGCTTAAAGCCTGTCGATGTGCGCAAGGGCGGCCATTATACGGATCGAAAAGAAAGACGCCATCGGCAGCGGCCAACGGTTGACCCGGAGGCGAGGGACAAGCCGAAATGCTCGACCCGGAAACGCAAACGACCGCCGAAGCGGTCGTTTATTACAGCGGTGAATCCGCTCAGACAAGGCGCGACAGCATGTCCCGTGCTTCGGTCTTCTGGCCGTCGTCACCTTCCGCCACAACCTCATCGAGGATGTCGCGCGCGCCGTCGGCGTCGCCCATCTCGATGTAGGCCCGGGCGAGGTCCAGCTTGGTCGCGGCTTCGTCGGTGCCGGACAAGAAGTCGAATTCCGGTTCGTCGTCCGCCAGCAGAGCATCGTCTTCGGTGAAACGAGGCGAAGCATCCACCGGCTTGTCCAGCCCTGTGTCGAACGGCTTGGCGATCGGTGGCTGCTCAAGGCTCTGGGAAAGACGGTCCAGCTCGGCATTGACGTCGTCGATCTCGGAGGCGAACGCCTCGGACGCCTGCTCGGTTTCCATCTCGTCAGCCAGTGAGAGGTCGAAATCAGCAGGCAACTCGATGTCGTCTTCCAGCCCAGGCTTGTCGGCGCCCACCGACGCAGGCTGTTCGAACGGCGGCAGATCACGCAGATCGTCTTCCATTCCCAGCAAGTAATCGTCTTCGGCCTTCAACGCCGGCTGATCTTCTGCCAGATCCAGATCGAAATCGTCCAGATCGGCCGGTTTGGCAGCACCGGATGTCGCCTGCTGCTCGCGCAGGATCGCGTCGAAATCCAAGTCATCGGAAGCCGACCCGGCAAACGGCGCGTCCAGGTCCAGGTCGTCGAGTGCAGCGGTGTTCTGTGCCGCAGCGCGGTTGGGCGCATCAGCAGGCGATTCGCTGTCCAGGTCATCCAGGCTCAGGTCAAAGGCGTTGTCGAACTCTTCGTCCAGCGGCACTTCGGTGACCGTTTCGGCAGCCGGAGCAGGCTGCGCGGCGACTTCAGGCTCATCATGGAGCAGCTCTTCAACGTACTTTGCGTCCATTTCCGCTGCTAAAGCCGCTGCTGCTGCCACCCCTGCTGCTGCGGCAGCCGCAGCCGCCATGGACGGATAGCGGGATTTCAGCTCTTCGACTTCAGCGTGGTTCTTTCCCGTGGCGATCAGTTGCCGCTCCTGCGCGACAAACCCGGATTTGTTGTCCTGCTCGGCATAGACTTCCATCAGCTTGAGGCGCAGATCACTGCGCTGCGGCTCGTGCTTGATGGCGTCTTCGAGAACAGCGACCGCCTGATTGGTGCGGCCGTATGCAATGTGGATTTCAGCCTGAACGAGCGCGTCAGCCGGATGTTCGCGGACCGGCTCGGCGACGGTCGGCGCCGGCGGCGTCTTTGCGTGGGGCGCCGGCGCCTCCAGGCCTTCGAAGCTGCTGGCAGGCATGTCCATGTCGGACGCGAAATCAGACTCTTCGGCCAAGGCGCGCGCCATCTGACGATGCCTTTCCGCTTCGATCAGCGCATTGCGGCGGCGGGCCAGCAGCAACAGAAGCAGCAGCAACAGCAACAGCGCGCCGCCGCCGATCAACCCCATCAGCATCGGGCTGGCGAGGATCTTTTCGAGGGCGCTGCGGTTGTCTTCATCGACCACCGGTTCTGTCGGCACAATCAGCGCTTGATCAGGCGTGGCGCTGGTAACTGCCGCCCCGTCCACCGGCAGTGCGTCTTCGGGGGCGATTTCGTCGGGGGCCTTGCCGGCAACATCAGGCGCCACGGCGTTCGGCACGACCTGGGCCTGCATCGCCGGGTTGGCGGCGTTGTTCGGATTGGTGACGCTGTTGGGGCTGACCGCGGGATTGGCAGGATTGGCGGCATCAATGGGCGGCGGAACCGCTGCGCCCGACGCCTGCATCTTCGCCAACTGGTCATTCTTCAGTTGAATCAGGCGCTGCAGTTTGTCGACCTGGCTTTGCAGGTCGGTCATGCGGCTCTTTAGCTCGGCATTGTCCCGACGCGTGGTATCCAGGCTTTCCTGGGTGGTCGCCAGCTGGTTGCTGATATCGGCATTGTCACCGGCTTTGCCTTTCGCGCCCGCCTTGTTGGCAGAGACGAGGCTGAGGTTGTCCTTGGCGTCAATCTGCGACGGCGCAGCGCCAGCCCGGTCGCGACGGGTCGCATCAACCTGACGCGCACCGCTCGGCAGGCGTCGGCCTTCGCGCCAGGCGCGATTCTGCTCGGCCACTTCGGCCACCGCGCGGGGCTGCGCGAGCGCTGTTGATTCCTGCGGCGACGGCAGACGCAACACCTGACCTTTTTTCAGGCGGTTGATGTTGCCGGCAATAAAGGCATCAGGGTTCAGCGCCTGAATCGCCAGCATGGTCTGCTGTACAGTCCCGCCATTTTTCACGCGCTCGGCAATTTCCCAGAGCGTGTCGTTATTGGCGGTGGTGTATTGAGTGAATTTGGGTTCCGGCGCCGGCGCTGGAGCGGGCGTTGGAGGCGCAGCGGCCGGTGTTTCGGCGGCGGGAGCCGGAGCAGGCGCGGCGCTCGGTGCCGTCGACGGCAGTTGAGCGGCGGCCGCAGCGGCTTGCGGCGAGAACTTCGGCGGGTCCAGCAACAGGCTGTACTCGCGCAGCGCACGGCCATTGGGCCAGAGCACTTGAACGAGGAACTTCACGTAGGGATCGCGGATGGGTTTGGTGGAGGTGATGCGCAACACGCTCTTGCCACCGGGATTGACCACCGGGGTAAAGGTCAGGTCATCCAGGATCGCCACCCGGCCGACGCCGGCCTGAGCAAACTCCGCAGAAGTCGCCAGACTTGGCACCACCTGGGAGGCATTGAGGTCCTGCACTTCCGTCAGCTCGATTTCGGCCAACAGCGGCTGATTCAGGGTCGACTTCACGGTCAGACCGCCGAGGCCGAGCGCTTGGGCCATTCCCGATGACAGCGCCGAAGCCGCAGCGATTGCTAAAACGAGTTTACGAACCTGAACCATAGCCCATCCCTTGTTTGAAATTTCCCCGGCAATCGCGAAGATAATGCCTGCTCGGGTGTAGGGCGTATCGACACGCCGCAGCTAGAATGATTCTTCGAGTTGTGGGCAAGTATCTTTTACGCAACATCTTTTATCAACAACTCAGCCACCTGCACAGCGTTCAACGCGGCGCCCTTGCGCACATTATCCAGCGTGACCCAGAAATTCAGTTCACAACCGTCGTCGACGCCCCCGCGCAAACGTCCTACATAGACAGCATCCTGCCCTACCGCGTCGCCTACCGGCGTCGGGTAATCGCCGGCCTCAACCAGCTCGATGCCCTCGGCCGTTTCCAGCGCCACATTGACCGCGTTGATGTCAACCGCCTCGCGGGTCTGCACCGACACGCTCAGGCTGTCGCCGAAGAACACCGGTACCTGGATGCAACTCACGCCGACCTTGATTAAAGGCAGCGAGAGCAACTCGCGCAACTCACTGACCAAACGTTTTTCAAGTGGCACATGACCTTCGGCGTCAGGCTTGCCCACCTGGGCCAGCACGTTGAACGCCATCTGCCGGTCAAACACCTTGGGTTCGAGGGGGCGAACGTTGAGCAGCTCGGCGGTTTGCCGGGCCAGTTCGGTGACCCCTTCGCGGCCCATGCTCGACACCGCAAGGCACGCCGTCACGGTGATCCGCTCGATGTTCAGCAGTGCGCGCAACGGCGCCAGCACCAGCGCGAGGGCGGCGGCGCTGGAACTTGGGCAGGCCACCTGCTGCGGTGTGGCCAGATCAGCCAAACGGGCGCCGTTGACCTCGGGCACCACATTCGGCGCCTGCTCGACTGACAAGCCGGCGGACAGGTCGATCACCACGCAACCGGCGGCGGTGGCGCGCTCGGCATAGCTGCGGGTGACGGCAGCGCCCGCGGCGAAGAACGCAATCTTGGCCTTGCTGAAATCAAAGGCATCGACTTCACGCACGCGGACGTTCTTGCCACGGTACGGCACCGAGCTGCCGGCCGATTCGACACTGGCGAGCAGGTGCAAATCGCCGACCGGGAAGTCGCGCTCTTCGAGAATCTGGACGATGGTTTCGCCGACAGTACCGGTGGCGCCGATCACGGCGATATCAAAGGACTGACTCATGGAAAAACCTCAGGAAAAATCGGGGGGCGGCACTGTAACTGCCTGGCAAAAGTCAGGCAATTGGCCGCGAGCGGATTAGCGAACGTGGTGGAAACAGAAATGAAGGGATCAGGGCTCAAGGCCAATGGGGAAGAACTCGCCACCACTCCATACCCCCAGCCAGCGCTGCCCGTCGATCTCACGCACCACGGCCAGGTCCACCAACTGATAGAAGACGTTGCGGTGGATAAGCGCTTCGAGGTTGTTGCGCACCAGAATATAAGGCGCCGGTTCCTGGCTTTGCGGATCGAGGTCAATACGCAGCGGGTGGTCGGTCCCCGCCTCCACCACGTCGTCGACGTTGGTAGTAAAGCGCAGCAACTGCGACTCGCCGCTGCCTTCTACGTCCAGCAGGACCGCCACAAAAGGGGCGTCGTCAACCTTGATACCGACTTTCTCGACCGGGGTGATGAGGAAGTAGTCATCGCCATCGCGGCGAATAATTCTGGAAAACAACCGGACCATCGGCTTGCGACCGATGGGCGTGCCCAGATAGAACCAGGTGCCATCGCGGGCGATGCGCATGTCGATGTCACCGCAGAAATCCGGGTTCCACAGGTGCACCGGCGGCAAGCCCTTGCCGCTCCTGGCAATCTGGGCCAACAGATCGTTGGCTTTGTCCTGCCCACTCATACGCCACTCCTCAGCGGGCTTCGACGCCCAGCAAACCTCGAGCGTAAGCTTCCATCGGGGGTCCTAGCAAATCCTCGGGCTTGGTGTCGTACAAAGTCAGCAGACCACCACGGAGGTGAATGCGTGCCGAATCGATAAGGTAGCGGGTGTTGGTTTCGATCAGCATCAGCTGTATGACGCCGTTGTCGATGCCAAGACGGTCCACTGCTTCCTGGTCCGACCACTCGTCAAACGTGCCGATGCGGTCATCAGCTTTGGCAAAACGGGTGTACAGCAGATAGTGCGCGCCGGCGGCCCGAGCCTCGTTCATCGCGTCATCCAGACCTTCCGGGGCGCGGGCGCGGCGGACCATCGGGAAATATTCGATAAAACCGTTGAAGGCTTCTTCGGCCACGACATTGGGACGCGGGTAGGCGCCGCCCGGGGGAGCAAAGGCGCCTTGGGCGATATAGATGAACGAGTCAGCTTGCACGCGAAAGTTGTTCAACCGGCGGGTCGAACTGTGATCCAGCAGCCCGGCGTCACTGAGCTCATCGTGAGCGCCTTGTGCCAGATCGCTGACGTGCATGCAGCCACTCAACGCCAGTAGAGCCAGCAGTAAAACCAGGCTACGCATTTTTATCTCCAAAGTCCGGCGACGGAAAACCGGCGAATGGCCGGTTAATGCAGCTTTTGCGCCATGTCGGACCTGGAGAAGGTTTCGCTCGCTGAATCGGGTTTTTGCGGCTGTGGTTTATTCGGCGGCCGGGTCAGCCTGGGAGTCGGATTGGAGCTCGGGTTTGGTCTCGTGGCCGTGGTCGACATCCCGCTTGCGCTTGTTGCCCATGCGCACACCGATGTCCATCAGGAACTGGAAGAAACCTTCCTGATCTTCAAGGACATTGCTCCAGAACGGCGAGTGGTACAACGCCACCGCGCCATGCACCAGAGCCCAGGCGGCGCAGTAGTGGAAATACGGAGGGACATCTTCCAGCTTGCCTTCGGAAATTCGGCCCTTGATCAACAAGGTCAGGTGCTCGAAGTTGGAGGCGCGGATCTTGTGCAACTCCTCGACCAGCTCCGGCACCTGATTGCCCTTGACGACCTTCTCTTCCAGGCGGTCAAACAGCCGGTAGCGCTGGGGGTCGCGCATGCGGAATTCAAAGTAGGCGCGGGACAGCGCTTCCTTGTCCTTGTCGACGTCCGCCGAATGCAGCAACTCGTTCAAATCACGCTCGTAGTCGAGCATCAGGCGCAGGTAGATCTCCGCCTTGGATTTGAAATGCTTGTAGATGGTGCCTTTGCCGATACCCACGGCATCCGCGATCATCTCGACGGTGACGCTGTCTTCGCCCTGTTCAAGGAACAGCTTGAGCGCGGTGTCGAGAATCTCCTGCTCACGGCGGCGAAACTCACGGACTTTACGAGGTTCTTTCTGCATAGGAGGAGACTGTGGGTTCGGAATCAGAAGCGCCACATTATGCCTATCCCGCAGCAGAATGCACGAACGATCCGACCTCTATCCGTTTTCTGACGATTTTCGACAACGGCAGGCAAAAAGGAAACGCTCGAGACCGAACCAGTCTCGGTTTTTGGCGGGATGAGACAGGCAGTCGAAAATCAGGGGCGTCGGTGGAATTGCGGTATCAGCAGGCCGTCAGGTATTCCAAAACTGTTTAAAAATCGTACAGCGTGCGGCTGGACGCCTGCGGATTATAGCCAATACTTATATTCGCCAACGCAGCATCTCCCCCAAGTGCCCGCGTTGGTAAGGACACCAATGGATAGCGTGTCTTTGTTTTACTCCTAATGGTCTTAACCCGGATTCACCCCCCAGAACCCGGGTTTTTTTTGCCCTTGATTTGCTGAACGTCGGGGGCTGGGCAATCACTGCCATGCACGGCAGATCAGCCCTGGACGCGCGCCAGCGGGAACAGCCGCTTGAAGTTCTCGCTGGTCTGCTCGGCAAAACGCTCGTAGGTCTCTCCGCGCAACATCGCCAGAAACTCGGCCACTTCACGCACGTACTGAGGCAGGTTCGGCTTGCCTCTATACGGGATCGGCGCCAGGTACGGCGAGTCGGTCTCGACCAGCAGCCGGTCGGCGGGCACTTTGCTGGCGACGTCCCGCAGCGCGTCGGCGTTGCGGAAAGTGACGATACCGGACAGCGAGATATAAAACCCCAGATCCAGCGCGGCCTTGGCCATGTCCCAGTCCTCGGTGAAGCAATGCAACACCCCGGCTTGAGGCAACGCGGCTTCACGCAACAGCTCCAGCGTGTCGGCACGCGCACCGCGGGTGTGGACGATCACAGGCTTGCCGGTCACGTTGGCCGCCTGCAGATGAAGCCGGAACGAGGCCTGCTGCAACTCGGCTGCCTCAGGCTCGTAGTGATAATCCAGACCGGTTTCGCCGATAGCCACCACGCGCGGATGGTTGAGTTCGTCGAGCAGCCACTCCAGCGCAGGCGCCTCGCCGGGCTTGAGGTCCAGCGGGTGAATGCCGACCGAGCAATCAACGTCGTCGTAGCGATCGGCCAGCGCTTTTACGGCACCGGCATTCTCGGCACTGACGCCGATGCACAGGAAGTGTCCGACGCCCCGCTCTCTCGCCGCTTGCAGGGCGTTGTCGAGGGAGCCGTCGTGGGCGCTGAGGTCGAGGCGGTCAAGGTGGCAGTGGGAATCTACAAGCATGGCGGCGGGGGCAACTTACATCGTGTGGGTAGGACGGTCGGACTTAAGCGCTCCGGCCAGGTAGTTTTCAATCATGTTGCGCGCGGTGTTGTCGCCATCGTTGAACTGCACCCCAACGCCAGCGGCGCGGTTCCCTTGAGCGCCCTTCGGCGTGATCCAGGTGACCTTGCCCGCGACCGGAATCTTTTCGGGCTCGTCCATCAGGTTGAGCAACATGAAGACTTCATCGCCCAGCTTGTAGCTTTTGCTGGTGGGAATGAACAGGCCGCCGTTTTTGATGAAGGGCATGTACGCAGCATACAGGACGGACTTGTCCTTGATGGTCAGGGACAGGATGCCGTTACGTGGACCTGGACTCAGTGGCACGCTCATCTCGTTTCCTCAGGCAATGCATGATGTCATGCAGATGGCCAGTCTAACCCTGTCCGGTCAGGCCTGCCCACTGCACCAATAACGCTTCGAGCAACAAAACCCGGTTGAGGTTCGCTTTTGACATGACCTTCTGGCGCTGCAGCAGCACCCAGTCCTGAATCGCCAGCACGTTGCGCTGGGACGATTTCTGCGCCAGATACTGCACGACCTTGCGCATGTCAGTCAGGCCCAGGCCTTCTTCGTCCTGGGTCAGCTGATAGCGCAGGATCAGGCTCGACCAATCGCAGAACCAGTCGAACAGCAACAACAGCGGAATGTCCTTCCAGCCTTCGGCCAGCTGGGTCGGTGATTGCTGGCCCTTGAGCAACTTTTTAACGCCGTCCACCACCAGCGCCCGTTGCTCATGAACACCCTGGGCGTGCAGCTTGACCGCCACCAGGGGCGAACCGGCCGCGAGAGTCAGCAACTCAACGCGTTCCTGATCGGTGCAATCGGGCAGCGCATCGGCCAGCCAGGCGATGCTCATGGCATCACTGGGCAGCGGACACGCCTGTTGCACGCATCGGCTCTTCACCGTAGGCAGCAGCCGACTCGGCTGATGGCTGACCAGCAACAGAACGGTGTTGCCCGACGGCTCTTCCAGACTTTTCAGCAGGGCATTGGCGGCATTGATGTTCATCGACTCGACGGGCTCGATCAGCACCACCTTGCGCCCGCCCATCTGCGCGGTCTGTACCACGAAGCTGACCAGATCGCGCACTTGATCGACCTTGATCGCCTTGTCGGCCTCTTCAGGCTCCAGCACGTAATGGTCGGGGTGACTGCCGGCCGCCAGCAACGAGCAGGATTTGCACTGGCCGCACGCTTCAAGGCCTGCCGGGCGTTGGCACAGCAGCAGGTACATCAAACGCTCGGCCAGCGCCCGCTTGCCGATACCGGCCGGACCGTGCAGCAAATACGCGTGAGCATGTTGCTTGCGACCCGCCAGTTGCTGCCACAGGCCATGCTGCCAGGGATAAGCCTCAGCCATGCCGGCGAGCCGCCAGCAGCGCGGTCAACTCAGGCACCAGCACATCGAGGGATGCCTGGACTTCGGTCAGCGGCAGCGCCGCGTCCACCAGGCGATAACGCTCAGGCGCCGCGGCCGCGCGGGACAGATACGTACTGCGCACGGCGTCGAAGAACGCTCGGCCCTCTTGCTCGAAACGGTCCAGCTGACCGCGCGCGGAGGCACGGGCAAGGCCGATCTCGATGGGCAGATCGAACACCAGGGTCAGATCCGGACGCAGGGCGCCCTGAACGAAATCTTCCAGCACGGCGATGCGTTCGATGGGCAGGCCTCGGCCGCCTCCCTGGTAGGCATAAGTGGCATCGGTGAATCGGTCGCAAAGCACCACGGCACCCCGCGCCAGCGCCGGGCGAATCAGCGCGGCGAGGTGCTGCGCGCGCGCGGCGAACATCAGCAGCAGTTCGGTATCCACGAACATCTGCTCGTCACCCGGCGTCAACAGCAGCTCGCGGATACGCTCGGCGAGCGGCGTACCGCCGGGCTCGCGGGTCAGGACGACATCAATGCCCTCACTGCGCAGCCGTTCGGCCAGGTAGTCGCGGTTGGTGCTTTTGCCCGCGCCTTCGGGGCCTTCCAGGGTAATAAACAAACCGGTCACGGGCAGTCCTTGGTCAGATTCATGGCGAGTGTGCTCGCTGTTGTCATTTGCCGGGGTCATTGGCTGGAGTCGACGGAGCTGCAGCGTCTGTCTGCGGTTTCGGCGACTGCTCGCTGGCGTCCGGCTCAGACCCCTTCGGCTCGTTCGCCTTCGATTCTGTCGATGGCGGCTCTATGGGTTGCGGCTCTGAAGGCGGCTGCTCGACGGCGTTCGCCGGCAGCGCCGGTGCAGCGACAGGCGCCGGGCTGGAGCGATAGTCCGCGCGACGCTTGAGCTGAAACTCCTTTACCGCCGCGTTGTGCGCATCCAGATCGGCGGAGAATACGTGACTGCCGTCCCCTCTCGCCACGAAGTACAGGCTGTTGCCGGCCACCGGGTGCATCGCCGCATGGATCGCTTCACGCCCGACCATGGAAATCGGCGTTGGCGGCAAACCGGAGATGACATAGGTGTTGTAGGGCGTAGGTTCTTTCAGCAACGCGCGGGTGATCTTGCCGTTGTACCGGTCGCCGAGCCCGTAAATGACGGTCGGATCGGTCTGCAGCAACATGCCTTGCTGCAAGCGACGCACGAACACACCGGCAATCTGGCCGCGTTCCTGAGGCACGCCGGTTTCCTTTTCCACCAGCGATGCCATGATCAGCGCCTGGTAAGGATCGGTGTAAGGCACATCGGCAGCGCGCTTCTCCCATTCCTCCTGAAGTACTTCATCCAGGCGGTTGTAGGCTTGTTTCAGCAGCTCGACGTCGGTCATGCCGCGCACGTAGCGATAGGTGTCCGGGAAAAACCGGCCTTCGGGGAAGACGTCCGGATGCCCCAGCTTCGCCATCAGCTCGGTGTCGCTGAGGTCGCTCGCCGTCTGCTCCAGCTTGACCTGTTTGGCCAGTGCCGCGCGCACCTGACGGAAGGTCCAGCCCTCCACCAGGGTGACGCTGTACTGCACCACTTCACCTTTTTGCCAGAGATCGAGCAGCGACTCGGCGTTCATGCCCGGTGCCATGCGGTATTCGCCACTGTGCAGCGACTGGCCCTGCAGATTGAAGCGCCAGTACAAACGCAGCCAAAACGCGTCCTTGATGACGCCGTCGGCTTGCAGCCGATTCAGCACGCCGGTCGGAGAAGAGCCAGACGGCACGTCCAGCAGTTTTTCCTGGGTCAGATTGAGGGGCTGCTGCAGCGCGCTGTTCTGCTGCCAATAAGCCACACCCAGCAAGAGCCCCGCCAGAACCACACCTCTTTCCAGCAAGACGAGTAATTTTCGGATCACGAATCAGATATCCAGAAGCCCGCGAACAAGGTGTTGGAGTTTACGGGTCAGCGGCCCAACCGGCCAGTTCAGATGCTCGACGCCGCGCACCGGCCAGATGCCGTACACGCTGTTGCAGACAAACACCTCATCGGCCTTTTGCAGGTCGGACATCTGCAGGTCAAGCTCACGGGCCGGCATGTTCTCGCGCTCGGCCATCGCCAGGATCTCGGCCCGCATCACGCCGGCCACGCCACAGCGGCGCAGGTCCGGCGTCAGCAACACCCCGCCCTTGACCATAAACAGATTGCTGTAGACCGCTTCAACGATACGCCCCGACACGTCCCGCATCAGCCCTTCCGCGTACTCGGCACTTTGCCACTCGCCACGGGCCAGCACTTGCTCAAGGCGATTGAGGTGCTTGAGCCCGGCCAGCAGCGGCTGCTCGGCGAGGCGGGTCTGACAAGCGAACAGTTTGACGCCCTGCGCTGCATGGGCCTCGGGATACGCCGGCAGCCCACTTGACTGGAGGATGCGTCGCGGCTGCGCGTCCGAAGCGGGTGCATAGCCCCGCACGCCATCGCCACGGGTAACGATGAGCTTCATCACACCATCACCCAACTGGGCAGCGAAGCGGCAGCATTCCTCTTCGACCAATGCCAGATCCAGGTTCAGCGCCAGGCGCTGTGCACCCAGTGCCAAGCGTTGCAGATGACGCGGGAAGAGCAATGGCTGTCCGGCCTTGACGAGGACGGTCTCGAAGAGACCATCGCCGTATGCCAACCCCCGATCCTTGACGGCAAGGGAGTCAGCAGCAAGGCCATCGATCCAGCTCACGATCATTCGGCGTACCGGCGGAAGACCAGCGAACCGTTGGTGCCACCAAAACCGAAGGAGTTGGAGATCACCACGTCGATCGGCATTTTGCGCGGCTCGTGGGGAACGAAGTCCAGGTCGCAGCCTTCATCGGGCTCGTCGAGGTTGATCGTCGGTGGCGCGACCTGATCCTTGATCGCCAGCACACTGAAAATCGCTTCGATCGCACCGGCGGCGCCCAACAGGTGGCCCGTCATCGACTTGGTCGAACTGACGGCCAGCTTGTAGGCGTGCTCGCCGAACACCTTCTTGATGGCGCTGACTTCGGCCAGATCGCCCGCAGGCGTCGAGGTGCCGTGGGCGTTGATGTATTGCACGTCCTCTGGACGAATCTTCGCGTCACGCAGGGCATTGGTGATACAGCGCGCGGCACCGGCGCCGTCATCCGGCGGCGAGGTCATGTGAAACGCATCGCCGCTCATGCCGAAGCCGATCAGCTCGGCATAAATCGTCGCGCCCCGGGCTTTGGCATGCTCGAGCTCTTCGAGGACCATGGCGCCGGCACCGTTGGACAGTACAAACCCATCGCGACCCTTGTCCCACGGACGGCTGGCGCGGGCGGGCTCATCGTTGCGGGTAGACAGCGCGCGCGAGGCGCCAAAGCCGCCCATGCCCAGGCCGCAGGCCGCCATTTCAGCGCCGCCGGCAATCATCACGTCGGCTTCGTCGTAGGCAATGTTGCGCGCGGCCATGCCGATGCAGTGGGTGCTCGTGGTGCACGCAGTGGCAATGGCGTAGTTGGGGCCCTGTGCGCCGAGGTGGATCGACAGGAACCCGGAAATCATGTTGATGATCGACCCCGGCACGAAGAACGGGGAGATCTTGCCTGGCCCCTGTTCATGCATCAGCCGGCTGGTGTTCTCGATATTGGTCAGGCCCCCGATGCCCGATCCCATCGCCACGCCGACGCGCTCGCGATTGGTGTCGTCGATCTCGATACCGGAGTTGCGCACGGCCTGAAAGCTGGCAGCCAGCCCGTACTGGATGAACAGATCGAGTCTGCGGGCCTCTTTGGCCGACAGGTATTCCTCGACGTTGAATCCCTTCACCGATCCGCCAAAACGGGTGGTGTATTTGGACAGGTCCGTGTGTTCGATAGGCCCAATGCCACTCTGGCCAGCCAGAATGCCTTGCCAGGTGCTCGGCACATCCGTGCCCAAAGGCGTCAGCATACCCATACCGGTGACCACGACGCGTCTACGCGACACAGGACTCTCCTTTCTTCTATTGATGAAACGCTGCCCTATTCAAAGAAAAAACCGCACGCCAGGGGCAGTGCGGTTTCTCCAGGACAGCAAACTACGATTACAAAATCTTACGCCTGGTGGGCTGTAACGTAATCGATAGCGGCTTGTACGGTGGTGATCTTCTCGGCTTCTTCGTCAGGGATTTCGGTCTCGAATTCCTCTTCCAGAGCCATTACCAGCTCTACGGTATCAAGGGAGTCGGCACCCAGGTCTTCAACGAAGGAAGCAGTGTTCACGACTTCCTCTTCCTTGACGCCAAGTTGTTCGGCAACGATTTTCTTGACGCGCTCTTCGATGGTGCTCATACCGTGTTTTAACTCCTAGTGGACAAATTCAGGCAGCTGGCCGATGGGTAAGTGTATAGAAGAGGTTTTGCGCATTTCAAGCTAAACGCAATTCCCGCTACGCCCAACAGCCCTCTACCCCTTAAAAGATTTCAGCTTTATAACGGATTTTAGACAGCCCGTATGACATTTTTTCGATACGACCGGTCACATGTACATGCCGCCGTTAACGGGGATTGTAGCCCCGGTAACGTAGCCTGCACCTTCTGAGGCAAGAAAAGCGACAACATGCGCGATCTCTTCTGCCTGCCCCAGTCGGCCCAGAGGAATCTGTGCCGTCAGGGAATCACGTTGCGCTTCTGGCAGCTCGCGGGTCATGTCGGTGTCGATGAAACCCGGCGTCACCGAGTTGACCGTCACTGCGCGCGACCCGACTTCACGTGCCAGGGCACGACTGAAGCCTTCCAGACCCGCCTTGGCGGCTGCGTAGTTTACTTGACCTGCGTTGCCCATGGCACCCACCACCGAACCAATGCTGATGATCCGGCCCCAACGCGCCTTGGTCATCCCGCGCAGAACGCCCTTGGACAGGCGAAACAGACTGCTCAGGTTGGTGTTGATGACGTCATGCCACTCGTCATCCTTCATGCGCATCATCAGGTTGTCACGGGTGATACCGGCGTTGTTGACCAGGATCAACGGCGCACCAACGCGTTCGGTGATCTGGGCCAGCGCGGCGGCAACGGATTCGTCGCTGCCCACGTCCAGCGCCAGGCCGAAGCCTTCGATGCCGTTTTCCTTGAAATAAGCGGTGATCTTCTCGGCGCCGGACTCGGACGTCGCCGTACCCACGACGGTGGCGCCGTTACGACCCAGTTCAAGGGCGATCGCCCGGCCAATGCCACGGCTCGCGCCGGTGACAAGTGCAACTTTACCCTGACTCATGCAGGCGTCTCCTAATCAGGCCAGCGCCGCGCGAGCGGCGGCGAAGGCGTCTGGGGTATTGAGGTTGTGAGTGGTCACGCCATCAGCGCAGCGCTTGTTCAAGCCGGCGAGCACCTTGCCCGGGCCGCACTCGACCAGTTGCAGGGCGCCCTGAGCCGCCAAGGTCTGAATCGATTCGACCCAGCGCACCGGCTTGTACAGCTGCTGCAGCAAATCGGTTTTCAGCGTTTCGAGATCGGACACGACACTCGCAGTGACGTTCTGAACCAGCGGGATCTGCGGCACCTGCCAGTCGATGGCGGCGATGGACTCGGCGAAGCGTTCGGCTGCCGGACGCATCAGTTCGCAGTGGGAAGGCACACTCACCGGCAACGGCAAGGCGCGCTTGGCGCCTTTGGCCTTGCAGACTTCGATGGCGCGCTCCACAGCGGCCTTGGCACCGGCAATCACAACCTGCCCGGGCGAATTGAAATTCACCGCGCTGACCACATCGCCCTGAGCCGCTTCGGCACAGGCGGCTATAACCACCGCATCGTCGAGACCCAGAATGGCCGCCATGCCGCCCTGCCCCGCCGGCACAGCTTCCTGCATTAATTGACCGCGACGCTCGACCAGCTTGACCGCGTCCGCAAGGCTCAGACTGCCGGCCGCGACCAGCGCGCTGTACTCACCCAGACTGTGGCCGGCGACATACGCCGGGCGCACGCCGCCTTCCGCCAGCCACAGGCGCCACAAGGCAATCGATGCAGTGAGGATGGCAGGCTGGGTTTTATCGGTCTGGTTGAGGCTCTCTTCCGGGCCCTGCTGGGTCAGCGCCCAGAGGTCATAGCCCAGCGCAGCGGAAGCTTCTTTGAACGTCTCCAGCACCAGCGGATGCTGCGCGCCCAGCTCGGCCAGCATGCCGAGGGACTGCGAGCCCTGGCCCGGAAAGACAAATGCGACGGAAGCAGACATTAACAAGCCCCTGATTATTCTCGTCAAAATGAGCGTCCGGCGGGCCGAACGCGAGGTAATTCAATGTGTTGCGATGGACAGTTGGATGACCATGCGGTCACAGGCGTCACATTCTAGCCCAAGACTCGCATTGAAGCCTTAAAGCAGATCCTCAAGACGACCGCGCAAGCGCTGCGGGAGGTTTTCCTGAATCTCGATCAGCGCCCGCTGTATCGCGCTCTGGAAACCCTGAGCATCGGCCGAGCCATGACTCTTCACCACGATGCCCTGCAAACCGAGAAAACTGGCACCGTTATGCCGCGCCGGGGCCAGATCGGCCTTGAGCCTGCCGAGTACAGGCCTTGCCATCAAACCCACCAGTCGCGACAACACGTTGCGGCGAAACAACCGCTCAATCCGCTCACCAATCATCAACGCCAGGCCTTCGCTGGACTTCAGCAGCACGTTGCCGACAAAGCCGTCGCAGACCACGACATCCGCCTCACCCCGGTACAGGCCATCCCCTTCGACAAAGCCGATGTAATTCAGCCCCGGTGCGGCCTGCAAAAGACTCGCGGCCAACTTGACTTGCTGGTTGCCCTTGATGTCTTCAGTGCCAACGTTCAGCAGTGCGACTCTGGGTCGCACCACGCCCAGCGCCTCGGCGGCCACCGAACCCATCACGGCGAACTGATAAAGATGTTCGGCGGTACAATCCACGTTCGCACCCAGATCCAGCAACTGGCAATAACCGCGCTGTGTCGGAATCGCGGCCACCATGGCCGGCCGGTCGATACCGGGCAAGGTTTTCAGCACGAAGCGGGACAGCGCCATCAAGGCACCGGTATTGCCTGCACTGACACAGGCGTGGGCCTTGCCATCGGCGAGGAGCCCCAGCGCAACGCGCATCGACGAATCAGGCTTGCCGCGCAAGGCCTGGGACGGACGCTCATCCATGGTGATGATCTCGCTGGCATGCACAACGTGCAGGCGTGAGCGATCGACACCGGAGTGGCGTGCGATGAGTTCTTCAAGAAGGTGGGATTGACCGACGAGGGTCAGGTGCAACGAGGGTGTGGCAAGCAGGCAGGCAATGCTGGCCTGAACAATGTGGCGGGGACCGAAGTCCCCGCCCATTGCATCGATCGCGATGACCGGAGCAGACAAGAAATTACTCGTCAGCGCCCTTGTCGATCACTTTACGGCCACGGTATACGCCTTCTGGCGATACGTGGTGACGCAGGTGAACTTCACCGGTGGTTTTTTCTACAGACAGAGTGCTAGCCTCGAGAGCGTCGTGGGAACGACGCATGTCACGGGCAGAGCGGGATTTTTTGTTCTGCTGAACAGCCATAATTGATTAACTCCTAAACGTTTGGGTCACGCTTTAACTGCGCCAATACACTGAACGGGTTGGACCGCGTTACCTCGTCCTCGCTCGGTTCGGACTCGTTGAGGTCCGCCGGCGGCTGGCATTCTTTCGGATCATGAGTTGGAACAATGGGCAAGGCGAGCAGAAGCTCATCCTCGATCAAAGCCAGCAGATCCATGGGATCTTCGCCGAGTTCCAGCACGTCATAGCCTTTCGGCATCGACTGGGTGTTTGCACCCTCCTTCACCACGGCATAACTGCATTCGCTGTGGATCGGAAAGGTGACCAGCTCAAGACAACGCTGGCAAACCATTTTGACTTCGACGTCAATTGCACTGTGGATAACCACAGCGCGCTGCTCGTCTCGCTCAAAAACGAATTTCGCCTGCACCGTACCGAGATTGTCAGCAAGCGGGTCGCAGAGTCTCTCCAAATCAGCCAGCAGCATCTCTCCCTGAAGAGTAGTGCCACGATCAGCTAATTTGCGCGGGTCAACGTGAGGTGGAATCGGGTCATTCAACATAGGCGCAGCATTCTAGGGACGACCCTGGCGACTGTCAAAGGAAATTCAGGCCTGTTCGCAACCTGACCTGCTGATTACACTCGACTTTCATGTTTCGGAGCTACCCATGCTGCCTCTACTCCTTGCTTCCAGCTCGCCTTACCGCCGTGAATTGCTCGATCGCCTGCGCTTGCCATTCGTCTGTGCGTCGCCTGACATCGACGAAAGCCGCCGGCCGAACGAGCCTGCTATCGACCTTGTGACCCGCCTGGCGCGTGAGAAAGCCATGGCACTGGCCGAACGATTCCCCGACCACCTGATCATCGGGTCAGACCAGGTCGCCGTGCTTGGCGAACAGATCCTTGGCAAGCCCCACACGTTCGAGCGCGCGCTGGAACAGCTGAAGGAGAGCAGCGGCAACAGCGTCAGCTTCCTCACCGGCCTTGCGCTCTTCAACAGCCGCACGGGTCAGTGCCAAGTCGATTGCGTGCCCTTCACCGTGCACATGCGCCAGCTGGACGAGACGCGTATCAGCCGCTACCTCCACGCCGAACAACCCTATGACTGCGCCGGCAGCTTCAAGGCCGAAGGACTGGGCGTCAGCCTCTTTCGCAGCACCGAGGGCGCGGATGCGACCAGCCTGATCGGCCTTCCTTTAATACGCTTGGTGGACATGTTGATGAACGAAGGCATCGAGCTGCCCTGATCTCGACAAAATAAACAGATGCGAAAAGCCCGACCAATGGCCGGGCTTTTCTTCACACGCGAAGGCTGAAGCGATCAGCGCAGGGACGGCCCTTTGAAGCCTGCCCACATTGCGATCTGCTCGGCCACGCTGGCGCCCATCTTTTTGGAGAAACGATCGAACGCCGACTCTTGCACCGTGTAATCGACCATCTCTTTCTCGCCGATGATATCCCGCGCCACATAGCTGGCACTGCCAAGCCCATCGACCAGACCCAGGCCCACCGCCTGCTCGCCTGTCCAGACCAGCCCCGAGAACAGTTCCGGATGGTCCTTGTCTTTCAGGCGATCACCGCGACCCGCCTTCACACTGGCGATGAACTGCTTGTGGGTAGTGTCCAGAACGCCCTGCCAGAAGGCAGTCTCGTCAGGCTTTGGCGGCTGGAACGGATCAAGGAACGCCTTGTGCTCGCCCGACGTGTAGGTACGACGGTCAACACCCAGTTTTTCCATCGTGCCGACGAAACCGAAGCCGGCTGCCGTGACACCGATCGAACCCACCAGACTGGCTTTGTCCGCGTAGATCTGGTCGGCGGCGCTGGCGATGTAATACGCACCGGACGCACCCAGATCAGTGATCACCGCATACACCTTGATGTTCGGCTTCTGCGCGCGCAGACGACGGATTTCGTCGTAGATATAGCCGGACTGCACCGGACTGCCGCCCGGGCTGTTGATGCGCAGAATCACGCCCTTGGTTTTTTCATCTTCAAACGCTTTCCGCAAACTGCCAACGATGTTGTCGGCGCTGGCCGCCTCGGTGTCGGCAATCATGCCCTTCACTTCGATCAGCGCAGTGTGACTGGTGCTGCGTGAAGCGCCCTTGCCGAAATCCATCAGCGGCGAGAACAGTGCCAGTGCGCCGAACAGATAAAGAAAGGTCAGGGATTTGAAGAAGATCCCCCAGCGCCGCGACCGACGCTGCTCCTGCACGCTGGCGAGCAGGGTCTTTTCCAGCAGTTTCCAGCTTTTTGCATCCCCTGCGTCGTCGCGCTCTGGCGAAGACGGAGATTTCCATTCGTCCGACATAGATCAGTTACCCCAACAACGAAGTTTCAGCAGTCCGCGCACCCAACCAGGTGCGCAATTCGGAAAAGTGCTCGATCGCCAGACGCGGCTGGTATTGAAGCAGGGAGCCAAGCGCTTGCGCGCCGTACCCGACAGCCACCGAATCCATTCCGGCGTTACGCGCCATCAGCAGATCGAACGAAGCGTCGCCAACCATCAGCGCCTTTTCAGGCCTGACGCCGCAATGCTGCAGGATTTCATTGAGCATCAGCGGATCGGGCTTGCTGGCCGTTTCATCCGCTGCGCGGGTGGCGTCGAAGAAGTCGGTCCAGCCGTGCGCCTTCAACACCCGATCCAGACCACGCCGGGCCTTGCCGGTGGCGACCGCCAGGCGATAGCCCTCGTCACGAAACGCCTCCAGCGACTCACGCACCCCGTCGAACAGTTTCGAGGGCTCAACGTCCATGGCCATGTAACGGTCGGCATAGTGCTGCCGGAAATCGATCAGGTCATTGGCCGTGATATCCGGGTACAGCGTGCGAATCGCTTCCGGCAAACCCAGACCAATAATGCCCTTGATCGCTGCATCGTCGCGCACCGGACGACCGGCAAGCTGTGCGGCGGCTTGCATCGCGTCGACGATACGACCGATGGAATCGGACAGCGTGCCGTCCCAGTCGAAGATCAGCAGTTCGTAATCAGGGCGCAAGCAGCAATCGCTCCACGGTCTTGGCCCACATCTCGTCGACGGGCGCTTCGAGTTTCAACTCGCCACCATCCGGCAGCGGCACGGTCAGGGCATAGGCGTGCAGGAACAGACGCTTGCCGCCGAGATCACGAATTTCGCGGCTGAAATCTTCATCGCCGTACTTAGGGTCACCGGCGATGCAGTGGCCGGCATGTAAGGCGTGGACGCGAATCTGGTGGGTACGGCCGGTAATGGGCCGGGCTTCGACCATGGTGGCGAAGTCGCCGAAGCGGCGCAGCACCTTGAACAGGGTCAGCGCCTCCTTGCCCTCCTCATTGACCTCGACCATGCGCTCGCCGGAGCGAAGATTGCTCTTGAGCAACGGTGCCCGGACCTGCTTCTGCGCGGTGGGCCAGTTTCCGCGGACCAGCGCCATGTAACGCTTGTCCACGCCGTCGCCGCGCAACTGTTCGTGCAGGTGACGCAACATGCTGCGTTTCTTGGCGATCATCAGCAGCCCGGAGGTGTCGCGGTCCAGACGGTGGACCAGTTCCAGCTCCTTGGCGTCGGGACGCAGCTGACGAAAGGCTTCGATGACGCCAAAGCTCAAGCCGCTGCCACCGTGAACCGCGATGCCTGCGGGCTTGTTGAGGACGATCAGGCCTTTGTCTTCATGGACAATGGCGGCCTCAAGACGCTGCAGCAAACCCTGGGCAACCGGCACAGGTTCGTCGCGCTCAGGCACTCGAACGGGTGGGACGCGCACGACATCGCCCTCCTGAAGCTTGTACTCGGGCTTGATCCGGCCCTTGTTCACACGCACTTCGCCCTTGCGCAAAATGCGGTAAATCAAGGTCTTGGGAACGCCCTTGAGGTACGTGATCAGAAAGTTATCGATGCGCTGACCGGCAAATTCCGGCGCAACCTCTACCAGCCGGACGCCGGGGGTTGGGGGGGTAAGATTTGTCATGGCGCAAATCATAACAATTTTTTATGGATTTGAAGCACTTAATGATTGCTGCTATAGTCGCGAACGCCGCCAAAAGCGGCCTGGACAGCGGACAAACGGTATGACAGCCGGCCCTGCCCAACGCAATTCACGAGGGCGCGAGGCCGTCCTACGGGGCTTTCGGTGACAACGGAAGATATGCAAGCGTAACGAGCGCAGGTGACATGAGGCCTGAAACAAGCCCGATCGCAGAGTGAGTCACTCGCCATCGAGGCCCACGTTCAAGGCCAGTTCACAAAGTGCAGTCGCTGGCAGTCGCTCCGGGCGAATGCTTCGGAAACCATGCCTTATTTGAGCCATGACGCGCGGACTTCCCATGGAAGATCGCGATAAATGCAACCCGCTGCGGATTCAGCGCGCGGCAGCACCCGAATTATCAGGGATACGTGTGGGGTGGAGACGCACAACCGTCGGACTGTGTAGCACAAGGCTTTATTCAAGACGCTTCATATCGTCCGCTACCGATGGTTGATTCCTCCTCCTGACAAAGCTTTTGCTGACAGGGTGTCATTTGTCACCACAGCAAGCAGGAACGTCGTCGCGACTCGGCCCCGCTGGCCGAACCTCGTTAGACACTGGAGTGTTCAAGCACTCCTGACGTGCCCTGACACCGACCGTGAGAAGTCGTGTGTGCCGAACGCCGTTTCCGGCAGCCCGGAAACCGACGGTACTACATGAAAAGAATGCTGATTAACGCAACTCAACCCGAAGAGTTGCGTGTTGCGCTGGTAGACGGCCAGCGCCTCTACGACCTGGACATCGAATCCGGGGCCCGCGAACAGAAGAAGGCCAACATCTACAAAGGCCGGATCACGCGTATCGAACCCAGCCTTGAAGCCGCGTTTGTCGACTTCGGCTCCGAGCGTCACGGTTTTCTGCCGCTGAAAGAAATCTCCCGCGAATACTTCAAGAAGTCGCCCGAAGGCCGCGTCAACATCAAGGACGTCCTGAGCGAAGGCCAGGAAGTCATCGTTCAGGTCGAGAAAGAAGAGCGCGGCAACAAGGGCGCTGCCCTGACCACGTTCATCAGCCTCGCAGGCCGCTATCTGGTCCTGATGCCGAACAACCCGCGCGCCGGCGGCATTTCTCGTCGTATCGAAGGCGAAGAGCGCAACGAACTGCGTGAAGCGCTGAACGGCCTGATCGCCCCTGCCGACATGGGTCTGATCGTTCGCACTGCCGGCCTTGGCCGCAGCAGCGAAGAAATGCAGTGGGACCTCGATTACCTGCTGCAACTGTGGACCGCGATCAAAGAGGCTTCCCTCGACCGCTCCGCGCCCTTCCTGATCTATCAGGAAAGCAACGTCATCATCCGCGCCATCCGCGACTATCTGCGCCAGGACATCGGCGAAGTGCTGATCGACAGCGTCGAAGCCCAGGAAGAAGCGCTGACGTTCATCCGTCAGGTGATGCCGCAGTACGCCAGCAAGATCAAGCTCTACGAAGACAGCGTTCCGCTGTTCAACCGTTTCCAGATCGAAAGCCAGATCGAAACCGCCTTCCAGCGCGTCGTCGAACTGCCTTCCGGTGGCTCCATCGTCATCGATCCGACCGAAGCACTGGTGTCCATCGACATCAACTCGGCGCGCGCCACCAAAGGCAGCGACATCGAAGAGACCGCCCTGCAGACCAACCTTGAAGCGGCTGAGGAAATCGCCCGTCAACTGCGTCTGCGCGACATCGGCGGCCTGATCGTCATCGACTTCATCGACATGACCCCGGCCAAGAACCAGCGCGCTGTGGAAGAAAAGGTCCGTGAAAGCCTCGAGGCCGACCGTGCCCGCGTTCAGGTCGGTCGCATCTCGCGCTTCGGCCTGCTGGAAATGTCCCGTCAGCGTCTGCGTCCATCCCTGGGTGAGAGCAGCGGCATTGTCTGCCCGCGTTGCAACGGCACCGGCATCATCCGTGACGTTGAATCGCTGTCCCTGGCAATCCTGCGCCTGATTGAAGAAGAAGCCCTGAAAGACCGCACGGCCGAAGTGCGCGCTCAAGTGCCGATCCCGGTCGCTGCGTTCCTGCTCAACGAAAAACGCAACTCGATCACCAAGATCGAACTGCGCACACGCGCGCGCATTATCATCCTGCCGAACGACCATCTCGAAACCCCGCACTTCGAAGTGCAGCGTCTGCGTGATGACAGTCCGGAAGCCCACAGCCTGCAGACCAGCTATGAAATCGCTGCCGCTGCTGCTGAAGTGGAAGAAGTTGCACCGCCTGCCGCTGCTACCCGCACCCTGGTTCGCCAGGAAGCGGCAGTCAAGACCGCTCCGGCCCGTGCCAACGCACCGGTTCCGGTTGAAGCCGCTGCACCGGTTGCCGCTGCCCCTGCACCGGTTGCCCACGAGCCAAGCTTGTTCAAAGGCTTGGTGAAGTCGCTGGTCAGCCTGTTCGCTTCCAAGGAAGAGCCTGCCGCTGCCGCACCTGCCGCCGTGGTAGAAAAACCGGCTGCCGAGCGTCCTGCGCGCAACGATGAGCGTCGTAATGGCCGTCAGCAGAGCCGCAGCCGTAACGGCCGTCGTGACGAAGAACGCAAGCCGCGTGAAGAACGTGCGCCGCGTGCCGATCGCGAAGAACGCGCACCCCGTGAAGAACGTGCCCCACGTGAGGAGCGCGCGCCTCGTGAAGAGCGTGCACCGCGCGAGCCGCGCGAAGCCCGTGAAGAAACCACTGCGCCGCGTGAAGAGCGTCAGGCCCGTGCGCCTCGCGAAGAGCGTCAGCCACGTGCTGCCCGTGAAGACCGCAAGCCGCGTGAAGAGCGTGTGCGTGAACTGCGTGAGCCGATCGACGCCGCACCGGCTGTCAACCTGCCCCGCGAAGAACGCCCTGAGCGCGCCCCGCGTGAAGAGCGTCAGCCGCGTGCGCCGCGTGAAGAGCGTCAACCACGCGCCGAACAGGCTGTAGTGGCTGCTGAAGACGAAACCCTGCTGACCAGCGAAGAGCAGCAGGATGACAACCAGGAGCACGCCGAAGGCGATCGCCCTCGTCGTCGTTCACGTGGTCAGCGTCGTCGCAGCAACCGTCGTGAGCGCCAGCGTGATGCCAATGGCAATGAAATCGAAGGCAGCGAAGGCGTTGAGGGTTCGGAGGGTTCTGAAGCCCACGACGGCGAAAGCAATGAGCACAGTCATGAGTCCCATGACGAAGTGCACGCGAACGCCGACCGTGGCGATGTCGCTGCCGGTGCAAGCGTTGCTGCCGTAGCGGAGCGCGTCATCAGCGCCACCGCCGAAGCCGATGCCCACCGTCAGGCTGAACGTGCGAACACGTCCGTTGAAGCCCGCGCGACTGAAGCAGCACCGGTGGCTCAGGCCTCCGAAGCAGCGCCAGAAGCGCCCGCCGTCGAGTCCCCTGCCCCTGAAGCCAAGCGCTCGGTGATGCCGGAAGTGGAAGTGGCAACATTCGACGCCTCACTGAGCCCGTTCGAACGCCAGGTGAAAGCCGCCGCTGAAGCTGAATCGACCGACACGCCAGCCAGTGCCGAGACTTCGGTCGCTGTTGAAGCGCCAGCGGTTGTGGAAGCCCCGGCCTTTATGCCGACTCCTGCGCTGGTGCATGAGGCGGTTGAAGTCGCCGTGGCTGAGCCGGTTCACGTTGTTGAGCCTGTTAAAGCCGAGCATGTCCAGGCTGCTGAGCCTGTTCAGACGGCCGAGCCTGCCGAAGCGTCTGAGCTCGTTCAGATCTCTGAACCTGCTCAAGCCGCCGAGCCAGTGCACGCCAAGGCCTCGGTAATCGACGCGCCGACCGTGGTTGAACCCGTTGCTCAGCAGCCTGTGGCCGCTGAACCGGTCATCGCGCCAGCCGTAGAAGCGCCAGCTCAGACTGCAGCGCCGGAAATCGTCGCTGCGCCAGTCGCTGTCGAACCTCCTCAAGTGCCGGTTGCAGAACCGGCCAAAGAAGAGACGCCTGCGCTGCCGGTTGCCAGCAATGGCCGTGCACCGAATGATCCCCGTGAAGTGCGCCGCCGTCGTCTGGAAGCCGAGCGTCAGCAGAAAGAGGCCCAAGCCTCGGATGAGCCTAAACCGCTCGTTTAATCGGCGGTAACTAAAAAGCCCCACCTGTGTAAGCAGGTGGGGCTTTTTTATGCCTGGAGGTTTGAAATCAGCCGGGTTGAAAGATCAGCGCAGCAGGCACGTCCACGTCCCACAACACACCTGGATCGTCAACCTCGATCTCCTTGATCCGCGCGCCCTGGAAAAGCCGTTTGGCGCCCTTCTCCCCGGCAAGTGCCATGAGCGCCGGCCCGAACGCACGACCAAAAGCGACGGGGTGCCCATACCGCCCGCCATGGACCGGTACGCTGATGGCGTCGTCCTCTACCGAGCAGGCCACGCGCTCGAGTGTGTCAGCATGAATGAAGGGCATGTCGCCCAACGCAATCAACCAGCCGCAATGAGCAGGCTCCGCCGAAACGGCAGCAGCGATGCTGTCGCCCATGCCAGGGGAATCCAGCACCACCACTTCACAGCCGTGACGCAGGCCCAACTCGGCCACGCTGCAGTAATCGGCTCGTGTCAGAAGGACGGTTTTATCGGCGAGGGTTTTTACGTGGGCAAGCACCTGCTCCAGCACCGATCGCTCCGCACCGTCACGCCCGATGCATTGCGCCAGCAGCTTGTTGCGGTGGTCACCGGCAACCGCTCGATAGCGACTGCCGAGGCCCGCCGCCAGCACGACGGCACACAGCGTTTCACTCATGTTCAACCCTCATGGGATACACGCTGACTGAAACTCAAACCGGAAGAGGACGGATCCCACGGTCAATACAGGTTAGGCTCCATCTCAAGCGCAACGCCGAAGCGCTCGAGGATGTCCGCCTGAATCCGCTGCGCGAGACCGAGCAATTGCCCGCCCGATGCCTGGCCGTAATTGACCAGCACCAGCGACTGCAACGCGTGAACGCCGGCGTCACCATCACGAAAGCCCTTCCAGCCCGCCTGCTCGATCAACCAGCCGGCCGCCAGTTTTACCTGACCATCAGCCTGAGGGTAGCCGACCACGCCAGGGTGCGTGCGTTTGATGACAGCCACACGCTCGGCGGACACCAGAGGGTTCTTGAAGAAGCTCCCCGCGTTGCCCAGCGTCGCGGGGTCCGGCAGTTTTTCGCTGCGAATGGCGCAGATCGCCCGGCTCACGTGGATCGGCGAGGGCTCTTTGATGCCCTGCTCTTCCAGCCGCTGACGCACCGGACCGTAATCGAGATGCAGGCTCGCCGAGTAACTGAGCTTGAAGCGAACCCGCAGGATCAGCCAGCGGTTTGGCTGACGCTTGAACAGGCTGTCCCGGTAACCGAACGCACAGTCGGCCAGGGCAAATTCCCGCAGCTCGCCGTTGTGTCGATCGATCGCGGTCAGGCTGTGGAAAACATCCTTGAGTTCAACGCCATAGGCGCCGATGTTTTGCATCGGTGCAGCGCCGACGGTGCCCGGGATCAGGCTGAGGTTTTCCAGCCCGGCCAGTCCCTGAGCGAGCGTGTCCTGGACGAAAGGATGCCAGGGCTCTCCCGCCTCCGCTTCAACAATGGCGCCGCTGCAATCCTCGTGGGTGATGCGGATGCCACGGCTGGCCATGCGCAACACGAGGGCATCGACGTCACGGGTCAGCAGCAGGTTGCTGCCGCCGCCGATGACCATCAGCGGCACGTCGTGGCTGGCCGAATACGCGAGGGCCTCGCGCACGTCGTCGTCGCTGAACGCCTCGGCAAAACGCCGGGCACGCACAGCCACGCCGAAGGTGTTGTAGGGCTTGAGAGACACGTCGTGCTGCACATTCAGCGTCATGGGTGCATCCGCGAAAACAGTGGAAGAGTGACCAGACCCATGCCCATCAACCCTCCAGCAGACGACGAACGCGTTCCAGGTCTTCGGCGGTGTCGACGCCGGCCGGTGGCGCTTCAAGGGCATCGGCCACGTGAATGCGCACGCCGTGCCAGAGCGCACGCAACTGCTCGAGGTTTTCGGTGTTTTCCAGCCAGCATGGGCCCCAGCTGACGAAGTCGTGGAGGAACCCGGCGCGGTAGGCATAAATGCCGATGTGACGGCGATACGGCACGCCTTCCGGCAGCTCGTCGCGGGTCTTCGCCAGCGCATCGCGAGCCCAGGGCAGCGGCGCGCGGCTGAAGGTCAGCGCCAGGCCGTTGAGGTCCGAGCAGACCTTGACCACATTGGGATTGAACAGTGATGCCACGTCCTCGATCGGCTCGGCGAGGGTCGACATGCGCGCTTCGGGGTGTGCGGCGAGATTGTCGGCAACCTGATCGATCACGGCGGGCGGGATCATCGGCTCGTCGCCCTGGACGTTGACCACGATGGCGTCGTCGGCCAGACCCAGCTTGGCGGCGACTTCAGCCAGGCGGTCGGTCCCGGAGTTGTGATCGTCGCGGGTCATCAGCACTTCGGCGCCGAACGACTGGCAGGCGTCGACGATGCGCTGATCGTCAGTGGCAACCACCACGCGCTCTGCGCTGCTTTTGCACGCCTGTTCCCAGACGTGCTGGATCATCGGCTTGCCGGCGATGGTTTTCAGCGGCTTGCCCGGAAAGCGACTGGAGCCGTAGCGTGCCGGAATGACAACGGTGAACGCTGCGGTCATTTGTCCAGACGCTCGTCGGCGGTGAGGGTGCGCGCTTCGCTTTCCAGCATCACCGGGATGCCGTCGCGGATCGGATAGGCAAGGCCGGCGCCTTTGCTGATCAGCTCGGTTTTATCGGCGCTGAGCTTGAGGGGACCCTTGCAGATCGGGCAGGCAAGAATGTCGAGCAATTTGGTGTCCATAAGAGATCCTGAGCGAGTCATGGCAAAAGACGGGTTAACTGCGAATCGAACCAACTGACGAACGCCGGCGAAGGCGCGGCTTCCACGGCCAGATACCACCAGTCCGGCGCGGCGAAGGAGGCGCATTTGACGGCGTCCTTCTCGGTCATGACCACGGGCAATGCCGGAGTGAACGACAGGGATTGGGCACTGAACACGGCGTGGTCGGCGAACGCATGTGGAACAGGCCGCCAGTGTAGTCCTTCGAGGGTGTTGAAGAAACGTTGTGGATTACCGATGCCGGCCACTGCGTGGACCTGCTGACCGGGCAGGAAATGATCGACCGGCCGGCGTTCACCGGTGACCAGGTTGACCAGCGTGGAGGGCTTGAGCTGAAACCCAAAGCCGTCTTCGCGATCAGCGCCCGCGCCGTTGTACAGCAGCGCATCTACGCTTTGCAGCCGCTCGACTGGTTCGCGCAACGGGCCCGCCGGCAGGCAGCGGTGATTGCCAAGCCCGCGAACGGCATCGATCAGCACCAGTTCGAGGTCGCGGTTCAGGCGATAGTGCTGCAGGCCGTCGTCGGAAAGAATGAGGTCGAGGGGCTCTTCAGCCAGCAAGGCGCGCACGGCTTGCGAGCGGTCCGGGTCGATCATCAGTGGCACGCCGGTGCGATTGACGATCAGCAGCGGTTCATCGCCCGCGTGCTCGGCAGTCTGTTGCGGCACTACGCGCCAGGGCAGGCTCGGCGGCTTGGCGCCGTAGCCGCGACTGACCACACCGACGCGCAGGCCGCGCGCCCGGCAATGATCGATCATCCAGAGAATCAGCGGCGTCTTGCCGGTGCCGCCGATGGTGATATTGCCGACGACAACGACCGGAACGGGCGCTTTATAGATGTCGCCCTGCCCTGCGAGGAAACGCGCGCGCTTACGGTTCACCACGCGTCGGTACAGGCATTCGAGCGGGCGCAATAACACCAGCGCCGGATGGCCGTTGTACCAGGCGTCGAGCAGTCGGTCAGTGAATGCCATCAGTTAGCCGATGCGGCCTCGACGGTGGTCATGCGCAAATGAGCGAAACCGAGTTTGCCGGCAGCATCCATGGCGGTAATCACCGCCTGATGGGGGGTCTTGCCGTCAGCGCTGATCGACAGCGGCAGGCTGGTGTCGCCCTCGGACTCCTTCTGCAAGGCATCAATCAGGGTTTCCAGCTTGCTGTCGCCCAGCAGCGTGTTGTTCACAGAGTAAACACCGTCGGCATTGATGGTGATGTCGAGGTGCTTTTTGTCGACATCATCGGCCGAGGCACCGGTCACAGCCTGGGGCAGGTCGACGCGCAGCTGGGTTTCCCGGGTGAACGTGGTGGTCACGACAAAGAACAGCAGCAGGATGAACACGACGTCGATCAGCGACACCAGATTGATGTCGATGGTCTCCCTGGGCTTGCGACGGCGGAATTTCACTTCTTCTTGCCCTCGCCACGCGCGGCAGCCTTGATGTCCGGCTTGGCGTCGGTCAGATCGACGTCACGATCGCCCTGCACGACTTCCACCAGCTTGATGGCTTCCTGTTCCATGCCGACGACCAGTTCATCCACGCGGCTTTGCAGGTAGCGGTGAAAGAAAATTGCTGGAATCGCTACGGTCAGGCCAGAGGCGGTGCAGATGAGTGCCTTGCCAATACCGCCGGCGAGCATGCCTGCGTTGCCGGTCATGCCGCTGCTGGTGAACGAGCTGAAGATGTCGATCATGCCGAGCACGGTGCCCAGCAGACCCAGCAGCGGGGCCATGGCAGCGATGGTGCCGAGTGTTGCCAGATAGCGTTCGAGCTCGTGAATGACCCGGGCTGCGGCCTCCTCGATGCACTCTTTCATGATCTCGCGGCCATGACGGGAATTGGCGAGGCCTGCGGCGAGGATTTCACCCAATGGCGAATCGGCGCGCAGCTCCTTGAGCTTTTCGGCGCTCAGCTGGTTGTCCTGAATCCAGCGCCACACCTGGCCGAGCAAATGCGGCGGCGTGATGCGGCTGGCGCGCAGGGTCCAGAGGCGTTCAATGATGATTCCGACGGCGGCGATGGAACTCAAAATGATCGGTAGCATCATCCAGCCACCTGATTTGACCAGCTCCCACACAGCGACCACCCCCTCAAAAAAAGTGGCGCCACTCTAACATAGCGTCGGCGCCTCGCCGAACGTGTCGATGAATAACCAGACCTTTCAGTCACGCCAGAAGCGTCGCGTCCTACGTTCGGCCTGCGCCTTCTCGTAAGCGCCCAACTGCACGGTGATAGCACCCAGCACAGCGCTGTCGTGGATTTCCATGCCCGACCACGCATACCGCGACATCACCAGAGGATGGGGATGACCGAAGGCATTATTGCGGCCTCGGGAAATCAGCACGCCCCGGGCGCCGACCGCGCGCAGAAACGCCCGGGACGACGAGCTGCGGCTGCCGTGGTGGGGGGATTGCAGCCAGTGGGCGCTGACGTCAAACCCGTCGTCGAGCATCGCGCGCTCTGCCTCCACGTCGATATCACCGGTCAGCAACAGCCGCTCGCCGTTGGCCTCGACGCTGAGCACGCACGAGGCCTGATTGCCCTCGGCGGCTTGCTCCCAACTCCAGGTGGAAAAAACGACTTCATCCCACGTCCATGTTTCCCCGTTACTGCAGGACTCGGCCGACAACTCGGCAGGCATGCGCCCTACGTCTCCCGCCAGCACTCTCGCAACGAGCACGCCTTTTAGAACAGCGGCGGCGCCACCGGCATGATCAGAATCGGCATGACTGAGCAGCAGCGTGTCCAGCTGCCTGACCCCGGCGCGCCGAATGGCCGGCAACACCACGCGCTCGCCGATATCGAAATCGCCGAAGCGCGGCCCCGCGTCATACAGCAGCGCGTGATCACGGGTACGGAGCAATATGGCAAGACCCTGCCCTACGTCCAGTTGCAACACTTCGACTTGCCCGGCGGGCACTGTCTTCTGCGGCGGAAAGATGCACAGCAACAGTAACGGCCAGCCCAGCGGACGCATCGGCAGGCCTTTGGGCAGTAACAGCAGCAACGCGCCGAGCAGGCTGAGCGGCCAGACCCACACCGGCACGTGGGGCCCGGTCCAGGCGGGAGCGAGATCCGCCATGAACGAGAGCCATCGAAACAACCCGTCCATCGAACCGCCCGCCAGCCACAGCAGGCTTTCGCCAAGGGATGGAATCGCCAGCAGCAGCGTGCCGATCAACGCCAGCGGCAGAATCAACAGGCTTACCCACGGCACGGCGAGCAGATTGACGACGGGGCCGCTCACGCTCACCGGCAGGTTCAGCGCCAGCAACACCGGCAACAGGCCAAGCGCAATCAGCCATTGTGCGCGGGTCCAGCTCTTCAGCCAGCTCCACCGCCCGAGTCGCCCGCTGAAGATCAGCATCAGGATCGCGACGGCCAGAAACGACAGCCAAAAGCCGGGGCGCAGCGTGATCAACGGCTCGGCGATCAGCACCAGATTCAGCGCCAGCAAAAGCGGCCACGTGGTGCCCAGATGGCGGAACCGCAGACGCCACAGCAGCACCAGACCCAGCATGGTGACAGCCCGCTGCACCGGCACTTCAAACCCCGCCAGCACGCCATAGGCCAGCGCGCCCGAGAAGGCCGCGATGCACGCCGAGGGCAGCCAGGGTAAAAAAGCCGGCCACGCGCCCCAGCGGGCCAGCCCGGCGACGAGCCCGTAGAGCAAGCCGGCAAGCAAGCCGATGTGCGTCCCGGAGATGACCAACAGGTGAACGGTGCCGGTGTCCTGCAGGACCTGCCAGTCGGCGGCGCTCAGTCCTGAATCGTCACCGAGCACCAAAGCAGCCAGCCCGCCCTGTCGGCCCTGGGCATCCACACTGAGCAGGCGCTGGCGGATGCCGTCGCGCCAATTGCCCCGGGCCGGTTCGAGCAACTGACCGTCCACCACGGTGCCGGTAGCGCCAATGCGCTGGGCCAGCAGCCATGCCTGGTAATCGAACGCGCCGGGGTTGACCAGCCCGCCCGGGCGTTTGAGCTTGACCGCCAGACGCCAGCGCTCTCCGCTATTGACCGGCGGGCCGCCGTACCAGCCGATGCGGATCTGCTCGGGCAATCGCGCGCGTCGTGAAACGGGATCATCCAGCTGAAAACGCACCACGCCGTCGACGGTCTGCGGCAGCCCGACCACGCGCCCTTCCAGCCAGAGCGTTTGCCCATCGAGGCGCTCGGCCAGTCGGTCATCCAGCGCCGACGACGCCGAGACGCAGGCCCAAGTGAGGCCGAACAGGTAAAACGCCAGCGGGTAGGTGCGAAACGGCAGCAGCATCAGCGCCACCACGGGCATCGCCAGCAGCAACCAGACCGGCGGTAGTGCTGGCAAAAAACGTAGCGTCAGCAATCCGAGTGCGAGGGCGAGCATCCCTGTGCGCATGAGGCTTTCCTTGTCTGCGGGCGAAATCGACCTCCACGGCTTAGTCGATGCCCCGGCACGCGCGCTTATTAATTGTCACAAAGTCTGAATTTGCGTTTGCGACCATCCGTGCATACTTCCTCGAATTTCCCGCCCACCTCGCCGGATTCCCGTATGCCACGCCACCTGATCAAGCGGTACATGCCCGATCCGAACAGCATCCGGGAACACAAATCCTTACGCTTTCTTGGCTCTCTTCTGCACGACCCCAACCTCTGGCACCTCAATCGACGCTCCGTGGCGCGCGCGATGGGGATCGGGCTGTTCGCCGCGTTGATGCCGATGCCGTTGCAGATGCTGCTGGCTGCCGTGCTGGCGATCTGGGTACGGGCCAACATGCCGATTGCGGTGAGTCTGTGCTGGCTGACCAACCCGCTGACGATGCCGCCGGTGTTCTATTGCACCTACAAAATCGGTGCGCTGCTGATGGGCTTGCCGCCACGGCATTTCCCGGACGAGCTGAGCTGGGACTGGATCAGCGGGCAGCTTTCTACCCTGTGGCAGCCATTTTTGCTGGGGTCGGTGGTGGCGGGGATCGTGCTGGGCGTGGCGGGGTATTTCGGGACAATGGCGTACTGGCGCTGGTGGGTCGGACGGCAGTGGAAGCAGCGCAAGGCAAAGCGCCAATAGTACGAACACAGCAGAACATGTGCGAGTGAGCTTGCTCGCGAAGGGGTCAGCACATGCGCTACAGATTCAGCGCGTGTAATAAAGTCTTCGCGAGCAAGCTCGCTCCCACAAGGTGCGGCGAAATTACTGACGCATCCCGCGCCCGCTCACCAGCAATCGCGCGCAGCCCAGGTACAGCACGATGGTCGCAACGACCATGAACGCCAGGGCGATGCTGATCTTGATGTCCGACACGCCGAGGATGCCGAAGCGGAAGGCGTTGACCATGTGCAGCACCGGGTTGGCCAGCGACACGGTTTGCCAGAACGGCGGCAGCAGGTTAATCGAATAGAACACCCCGCCCAGGTAGGTCAACGGCGTCAGCACAAAGGTCGGGATGATCGAGATATCATCAAAATTGCGCGCAAACACAGCGTTGATGAAGCCCAGCAGCGAAAAGATTGTCGCGGTCAGCAGCACCACAATGATGGTGATCCCCAGGTGATGCACCTGCAGGTCGGTGAAGAACATCGACAGCATCGTGACGATCACCCCCACCGCCAGCCCGCGCAGTACGCCGCCGATGGTGTAGCCGACCAGAATGGTGTGGGGCGACACCGGCGAGACCATCAGCTCTTCGACCGAACGCTGGAACTTGGCGCCGAAGAAGCTCGAGACGACGTTGCCGTAGGAGTTGGTGATCACCGACATCATGATCAGGCCGGGCACGATGTACTGCATGTAGGTGAAGCCACCCATGTCGCCGATCTGCCGACCGATCAGGTTGCCGAAGATCACGAAGTACAGAACCATGGTGATCGCCGGCGGCAGCAGGGTCTGCGGCCAGATCCGCATGAAGCGCCGGACCTCACGGTAAACGATGGTGTTCAGGGCGATCAGGTTGGGACGCAGCTCCGAGCTCATATCGCCACCTTCGCCAGATTCTTCTCGACCAGACCCACGAACAACTCCTCAAGGCGATTGGTTTTATTGCGCAGGCTCAGCACCTGAATGTTCTGCAGCGACAGCTGGCTGAACAGCGACGTGATGCCGATGGTCTTGTCGACCTGCACCTCAAGCGTCTGGCTATCCACCCGTTTCACCGGATAACCGTTGAGCTGAGGCGCGGCCTGCAGTGGATCGCGCAGGTCCAGCAGGAAGGTCTCCACATGCAGCTTGTTGAGCAGGTTCTTCATGCTGGTGTTTTCGATGATCGTGCCGTGATCGATGATGCCGATGTTGCGGCACAGCTGCTCAGCCTCCTCCAGATAATGCGTGGTGAGGATGATGGTGATGCCCTTCTCGTTCAGCTCGGTGAGGAAGGTCCACATCGAACGTCGCAGCTCGATATCAACGCCGGCAGTAGGCTCGTCGAGGATCAACAAACGCGGCTCATGAATCAGTGCGCGGGCAATCATCAGTCGGCGTTTCATGCCGCCGGACAACGAACGTGACGGCGAGCCGCGCTTGTCCCACAACCCAAGCTGGGTCAGGTACTGCTCGGCGCGCTCTTTGGCGATCTTCGGCGGAATGCCGTAATAACCCGCCTGAGTCACGACGATATCGAAAGTCTTCTCGAACTGATTGAAATTGAATTCCTGCGGCACCACGCCGATCGAGCGCTTGAGTTGCGCCGGATTGGTATCGAGGTCGTGGCCGAAGATGTTCACCGTGCCGCTGGTTTTGTTGACCAGGGTCGAGATGATCCCGATGGTGGTGGATTTGCCGGCGCCGTTGGGGCCGAGCAATGCGAAGAAATCACCCTCGGCGACGTCCAGATCAATGCCCTTGAGGGCCTGGAAACCGTTGCCGTAGGTCTTGGTTAGCTGCCGGATGGACAGAGCTGAACTCATGACTGAACACACACCAATAAAAAATGAAAAGGGAAGATAAACGAATACGAACGTGCAGTTGCCGGGCTCACAGGGGCGCTGACATTTACCGTGCTGCGCAGCTGGAATATCAGGCGCAACACAACGCTACAAACGCAGTGGCCGCAATGTTGCGTGCCGATGCCGCCCAAGTACAGCGACATCGATTGATAGTCAGTATTAACTCGACACGGGCTGAACTCAGGTCAGCGCGGTCATGACGGCTTTTCGATACGCCGGACGCTGTTGCAAACGCTCGTACCAGGCTTTGAGGTGGGGCAGCTCGCGACGTTCAATCGGCATTTCGAACCAGGGATAAGCGAAGCAGCCGAGGGGAATGTCGCCCACGCCGAATTCGTCGCCCGAGAGGTACGGCTGATGCGCCAGTGCTGCGTCGACGATGACCAGCAGGCGCTCGACTTCAGCTTTGGCCGCGTTGATCTGCGTCCAGTCCTGTTTGTCGGCTGGCGTGCGTACTACGCCCCAGAACACCGGGCGGAAAGGGCCGGCCAGCGTCGACGTAGTCCAGTCCATCCACTTCTCCGCCTGAGCGCGCGCCTTGGGGCTGGCGGGATAGAAAGCAGGATCCGGCGCGTATTGAGCCGCCAGATAACGGACGATGGTGTTGGATTCCCACAGCACGAACTCGCCGTCTTCAATCATCGGCACCACACCGTTGGGGTTCTTCGCCAGGTACTCGGGCTGATCGTTGACACCAAAGGCGCCGCCGGCATTCAGCGACTCGTATTCCAGTCCCAGTTCCTCGGCGATCCACAATGCCTTGCGCACATTGGACGAGTTCTTGCGGCCCCAGATCTTCAACATGTTGTCATTCTCCGTGTGGTCAACGAGCGATGAGTGGCGTTTGCGGCGGGCCACAGTCTACTCCGGGATGCGGGTGTTCGAGCCACAACTTCCTGTGCATCGGCCAGCCCCCGAACTCCCTTGATAGCACGGGGTCACTATCGAAGCGCGGGCCAGAGCGGTCGACTGCGCAGCCGGTTGCGCTTATCGCACCGTCATCATGGAGGGCTGTTTATGTTGTTGCTGTGGATCGTAGTGTTGGTGGTCGGCGTGGCCTGGCTGGCCCATCGGCGAGTTGCGCCCTTCCCCGCCCTGGGCATCGTCGCGGTGTACCTGCTGGCGATGGGCGCGTTCAGCCATGCCCACGGCTGGATGATCATCCCGTGGGTGTTGTGGATTGGCGTCGCGTTGATGCTGGCGCTGCCGGACCTGCGCCGCAAACACTTCAGTGCGCCGATGTTCTCGTGGTTTCAGAAAGTGCTGCCGCCAATGTCCGCCACCGAGCGCGACGCCATCGACGCCGGCACGGTGTGGTGGGATGGCGAGCTGTTCAGCGGCCGTCCGGACTGGAACACCCTGCTCAGCTACCCGAAGAGCAAACTGACCGATGAAGAGCAGGCGTTCCTCGACGGCCCGACCGAAGCACTGTGTGCCATGGTCAGCGACTGGGAGATCGGTCAGGCCATGGACCTGCCGCCTGAAGCCTGGGCGCATATAAAGGAGCACGGTTTCTTCGCGCTGATCATTCCCAAGGAATATGGCGGTAAAGGCTTCTCGGCCTACGCCCACTCGCAAGTAGCGATGAAGTTGGCGACCCGCAGCGGCGATCTGGCCTCCACCGTGATGGTGCCCAATTCACTGGGCCCGGCAGAGCTGTTGCTGCATTACGGCACCGACGAGCAGCGCAATAATTACTTGCCGCGCCTGGCGCGAGGCGACGAGATCCCATGCTTCGCACTGACCGGGCCGCTGGCCGGCTCCGACGCAGGGGCCATGCCTGACACCGGGATCATCTGCAAGGGCCAGTGGGAAGGTGAGGAAGTCATTGGTCTGCGCCTGAATTGGGAAAAGCGCTACATCACCCTCGGTCCCGTCGCCACCCTGCTCGGCCTCGCCTTCAAGGCCTACGACCCTGAGCATTTGCTCGGTGACGAGACAGACCTGGGCATCAGCCTGGCGCTGATTCCAACCGACACCGCCGGTGTGGAAATCGGTCGCCGTCATGTGCCACTGGGCGCGGCGTTCATGAACGGCCCGAACTCCGGCAAGGACGTGTTCATTCCGCTGGAATACCTGATCGGCGGCCAGGACATGCTCGGCAAAGGCTGGATGATGCTGATGAATTGTCTGTCGGTCGGACGTTCGATTTCCCTGCCGGCGGTCGGTACCGGCGCTGCGAAGTTCACCAGCCTCGTTACCGGGCAGTACACCCAGGTGCGCGAGCAGTTCAACGTACCGCTGGCAGCGTTCGAAGGGATTCAGGAATCCCTCGCGCGCATCGGTGGCAACGCATGGCTGATGGACAGTGCGCGCATTCTGACCGCCAACGCGGTGGACCTGGGCGAGAAGCCTTCGGTGCTGTCGGCGATCCTGAAATACCACCTGACCGAGCGTGGCCGCGAGTGCATCACCCACGCGATGGATGTGCACGGCGGCAAGGGCATCATCATGGGCCCGAACAACTACCTCGGTCGCTCATGGCAAGGCGCGCCGATCTTCATCACCGTGGAAGGCGCGAACATTCTCTCGCGCAACCTGATGATCTTCGGTCAGGGCGCTATTCGCTGCCATCCGTTCGTGCTGAAGGAAATGGCCCTCGCCGACCGTAAGGATCACGATCGGGCGGTGGTGGAATTCGACGGTCTGCTCATGCAGCACATTGGCTTCGCCGTGCGCAACGCGGCCAGCACGCTGGTGCTGAATCTGGGGCTGGGGCATTTCGAAAGCGTACCGGGGGATCGCCTGAGTCAGGGTTATTTCCGCGCACTGAACCGGCAGGCTGCTGCGTTCGCGATGTTGGCGGACCTGAGCATGATGCTGCTGGGCGGCGAGCTGAAACGCCGCGAGCGCCTGTCGGCGCGTCTTGGCGATGTGCTGAGCCACATGTACCTGGCGTCCGCCGCGCTCAAGCGTTACCACGATCTGGATTATCCCGAAGCGCTGGCGCCGCTGTTTTGCTGGTCCATGGAAGAAGCGCTGGGTGAGTCCGAGCGCGCGCTGGACGAGTTGCTCAGTAATTTCCCGAACCGCATTCTCGGCGGGCTGCTGCGGGTGATCGTGTTCCCGTTCGGTCGTCGTCACAAAGGGCCGTCGGACAGGCTCGATGCGCAGGTCGCGGAGATCCTTGGCCGTGCCAAGGGCGACCCGGCGCTGGAATCGGTGCTTGCCGGTTGCTATCGCCCGACTGACGCAGAGGATCCGGTCGGCGCGTTGCAGCACGCCAGCGACTTGCTCGGCGGCGCCAAGGCGATCCGCAGCAAACTTCATCACGCGGTGAAAAGCGGCCAGGTCAAACCGGCGGGTGGCGAGCATCTGATCGACGCCGCGCTCGACGCAGGCGTGCTGCAGGCGGCGGAAGCGGAAACCTTGCGCGCTGCAGAGGCGGCGCGACGCAAGGTGATCGATGTGGATGATTTCGACAAGGAAGCGCTGGTCGCCACCGAAGGCAAAACCCGCTAACAACGACGTACCCTGTAGGAGTGAGCTTGCTCGCGATTGCGGTGGGTCAGCAACATGCACGTTAGCTGACACGCCGTCATCCGCGAGCAAGGGAATCGCTCCTGCAGTTGCTGCCCACGACTTACGTCTACATACACCGCTCTAGCGAATTGTCCTACACTCCTTGGTAACAACAAGAAAAACCCAAGGGGACGCATCATGATTAACCAACGCCTGACTCATCGCTGCCTGCTCTCTGAAATTGCCTCGGGGGAGGATCATTACAGAGGCAAGCCGACACAAACCCTGCAAACCCTGCTGATGATGGGCTTCGTCACTCGTCTGCCCAGTCCTGACCGTACCTATGCTCATCTTGCGCTTACCGAAGCAGGCCATCGGTATCTGGCCGGGTTGTGGCATTGAGATAGCCGCAGGCGGCGGGGGCCTCTATACTCCCGCGCCTGTTTTTGTCTCTGAGGGCTTCATCATGGCCGACGCCAATCTCGACCACATCATGAATCTGCTGTTGCATTTGCGCGGCATCCTGGTCGCGCTGGGAGAGGCCGAGCAGGTCCCCGAAGAAAGTCATGCGCTGTTTCTGGAGCGTTACGATGAGTTGCTGACGCTGTTGCCTGCTGATCCGATCGAGAGTCAGTATCTGGGGCAGGATTTGTTGTGTCAGGTGATTCAGCGCTATCCGCAGATTGCTCATTTGGTGCCGCGGGATTTGTTGTGGTTTTTCGCGGGCGATTGTCTGCATTTCATGCCGGACGATGAGATTGATTTGTATACGGCGCTGGAGGAGCGTCGGTTTGAGGCGATGGAGAACGAGGAGCCGTTCGACTGGAATCAGGAGAAGCAGTTGTTGGCGATGTCGCAGTCTGAGTCCAAGCATTGATCTGAGGTTATCCGGATCAAGATCAACATCAAGAGCGTCCGCCTGTGGGCGGACTGTTTCGCCTTCGGCGAGTTACTTGATAAAGCCCCAAGTAACCAAGGGCTTGTGCTCCTGGTTGGGCCCTTCCTTCGTCAGGGTTCCTTCACTCCGGTCTCGCTCCGTGGGCCCGCGCCGAACGGACATCCATGTCCTGACGGCGCTCTTGCCGCATCCATGCGGCTCGGCCCACTCCGCGAAACCTGCGTTCAGCCTGCACCCAAGTCGCGTTTGGCGGTGTCTGGACATTCTGCGTATGAAGATCAAGATCAAGATCAACGGCAGATCAGGGGGTTCCCGGCTGATGCCGGTCCTACGGGGGGCGCCCCCGGTCCTTATGACTGCGCGCATTTGTAGGACCGGCTTTAGCCGGGAAGAGGCCGGTATGGGCAAATGCAAGCTCGCCGCCTAACGCTTCGATCCTTTCCACGCTCTGCGTGGGAAGGCATTCCTTGACGCTCCGCGTCGTCATTGAGCTTGGCAGTGGCTCTGCCGCTCAACAAAACATTTTGTGATCTTACCTGCCCGCTAAATGCATATTTTTTATAATTAGCTTAGCGCCAAATCGAATTTCACAGACCCTCGACTTCCCCCTATGTTGCTGACTCGCACCCGCGCCCTCCCCTTGGTGCAGGTTGTTCCATCAGCACGAGGAATTGTCATGAGCGTCGAGTTCATCGGTTATATCGCGACCCAACCCGGGTCGGAGATTCATCCGCGCAGCGAGCCGGCGGTTCAGCCTGAGTATGTGGAGAAAGTCGCCCGTGCCCATGAAGAGGCGGGCTTTGATCGTGCGCTGGTTGCCTACCATTCCAACAGCCCGGACAGTGCGTTCGTGGCGTCTTACGCGGCCAGCGTCACGACAACATTGAAGTTTCTCGTCGCACACCGTCCGGGTTTTATCTCACCCACCGTCGCCGCTCGGCAATTCGCCACGCTGGATGTGTTCACTGGCGGGCGGATTGCGGTGCACATCATTACAGGCGGCGATGATCAGGAGCTGCGCGCCGACGGCAGCTTCATTGGCAAGGATGAGCGTTACGCGCGCACGGACGAGTACCTCGGCGTGGTGCGCCAGGAATGGACAGCCGACAAGCCGTTCTATCACCACGGTGATTACTACCAGTTCGAGGGCGCTCACTCGCTGGTCAAGTCGCCGCAGCAGCCGCATATTCCGCTGTATTTCGGGGGTGCCTCGCAGGCTGCGCTGGAAGTCGCGGGCAAGCATGCCGATGTCTATGCGCTGTGGGGCGAGACCTACGAGCAAGTAAGAGACATCGTCAAACAGGTGCGGGCTGAAGCCGCAAAACACGGCCGGACGGTACGTTTCAGCCTGTCGTTGCGGCCGATTCTGGCGGAGACGGAGGAAAAGGCCTGGGCGCGTGCGGACAATATCCTTGAGCGGGCGAAGGCACTGGCGCAGGCTTCAGGGTTTGAACGCCGGGAGCCGCCAAATGAAGGTTCGCGGCGTTTGCTGGAAGCCGCGGCCCAAGGTGCGCGTCTGGACAAACGCTTGTGGACCGGCATTGCCGGGCTGCTTGGCGCGAAAGGCAATTCCACCGCGCTGGTGGGTACCGCAGAGCAAGTGGCCGAGGCGCTGCTGGATTATTACGACTTGGGAATCACGACGTTCCTGATTCGCGGTTTTGATCCGCTGCAAGACGCAATCGATTACGGCAAAAAACTGATCCCGCTGACACGGGAATTGGTCGCGCGGCGTGAGCAGGAGAAGAACGAGAAAGTGGCGTAATCGCCGCCTGCGCGGCAGGCCTCATCAACACCCCATGCCAGGCGCGCCGCGTAACGGCGCGCCAGGATTCGACATCACGCCTGATAATCCGTCCCGTGCCGATCCAGTTCGCGGATCAGCGCGTTCCAGTGCCGTGTCACGCCCGGACCCGTGCCGCTTTTCAGGACTTTGGCCTGTTCTTCCACTTTCCTGACCACTTCCTCGGGCGGGAAGATCAATTCGGCATTGCCCGCCGCCTGCGCCGCGATCTGAATGTTGCACGCGTATTCGAGGTTGTGCAGCTGTTGAAACGCGTGCTCGACACTCACCCCTGCCGTGAGCAGACCGTGGTTGCGCAGGATCATCACGCTCTTGTCGCCCAGGTCCGCCACCAGGCGTTCACGCTCGCCGAGGTCCTGCGCGATGCCTTCGTAACCGTGGTACGCCACGCGCCCGGAGAACCCGAGGGAATGCTGGGAGATCAGCAACAGCCCGTTCTTCTGCGCAGAGACGGCAATCCCGTCGCGGGTGTGGGTGTGCAGCACCGCCTGTAAATCAGGGCGCGCTGCATGGATGGCGCTGTGGATAACGTAGCCAGCGTTGTTGATGCCCAGGCCGGTCGGGTCATCGACGAGGGTGCCGTCGATGTCGACCTTGACCAGATTGGACGCGGTGATCTCGTCGAACAGCAAGCCAAAGGCGTTGATCAGGAAGTGCTCATCAGGCCCCGGCACGCGCGCGGAAAAGTGCGTGTAGATGTGGTCGGTCCAGCGTTTCAGGGCGGCGATCCGGTAAGCCGCCGCCAGTTTCACCCGCACCTCCCACTCTTCCGGGCTGACCCGATCACGCACGCTGCCGGCGTTGACGGCGGTGCTAACGCCGGACTGAACGGGTAAAGAACTGACGTTGCTCATGCATGACTCCCTGGTGGTCTGGTTCAGACGTAATCGGGGCAGCCTATGCGCCGAGCAAACCATTTAGAAATCACATTTTCTTCTAAGCTAATTATCAGTATTTTTTATTATTAGACTGGAGCAGCCCTCAAGCCGCATCCCGCTCCTGCTTCAGCGATTGCGCCACCAGACTGCCGAAGGACGCCACCGGCGCCTGCAGATTGCCGAGGAAGCGAGGGTAGATCAGCCACAGGTCCATGACCGGCTTGAAATCCTTTAGCGGCATGACCGCCAGTGAATCGCGGTGGACGCTGCGTTCCAGCAGCGGACGCGGCACCAGACCCAGGCCCATGCCATCGGCAACCAGCCCCAGTTGCAGCTCGGTGCCGAAGGTTTCCAGATTGACCTTCAGGCTTAACCCCTGATCAGCCAGCGTGCGTTGCAGTCCGGCGCGGAAACCGCAGCCATCGGGGTTGAGCACCCAGCCCAGCTCGTAGCAGTCCGCCAGCTTCACCGGCTTTTTCGGCAGCGCGCTCCTGGCGCACACCACCACCAGCTCCATCTTGCCGATGGACTCGCCAACGATGCCTTCAGGGAAGATCTTCCCGGCCGGGAACAGCGCCGCGGCCGCGTCCAGTTCGCCATTCTCGATTTTGCCGATCAGGTGGCTGCCCCAGCCAGTGATCACTTGGGCGCGCAGGTCGGGAAATTGCCCGCGCAGGTGTTTCAACGCATCCAGCAGCACGACGTCGCCGATGGTTTGCGGCACCCCCAGCCTGAGCAAACCGCTGGGCGGCGTGTCGCTGGCGACGAGTTCACGCAGAGAGTCCATTTCCCGCAGGATCGCCAGACACTTCTGATACACCTGCGTGCCCATTGGCGTCGGCTTGAGCGGCTTGGTATTACGGTCAAACAACTCAACGCCCAGCGCCTGCTCGAAATTCTGCACCCGGCGCGTGATAGCGGGTTGGGTCAGGTCGAGGGATTCAGCGGCATGGCTGATCGACTGGCAGCGAATGACCGCTACGAAAGCATCGATGTCATCAATTTTCATTCGGATCGCACATGGAATAAGAGAAACAAGATAGGCAAAAATCATAATGGCTATCGAAGGCGCTGGATAGCCTCACAACGTCCGGCACCCTGCGAATCGGTTATCAACGACTTTTTGGTTATAACCTAATCATCAATAAATAGCATATTAGCCAGGCGCATTATGCTTATATTAAGCATCCCCTTCCGACCGGAGCCGATATGACTCACATCCGACACCCTGAACGACTCAGGGCCTTTATCGGCGCGTTGGCCGAGCTGATCGATAGCAACCCGGGGGAAGGCGACCTGCTCTCCCGGGGTGGCAAGCTGCTGGGGCAACTGGTCAGTCATGACGACTGGCTGCCGGATGAGTTCGCCGTGCCCGATCCGGCGCGCTATCAACAGTTTCTGTTGCACGCCGACTCACGGCAGCGGTTCTCGGTCGTCAGCTTCGTGTGGGGGCCGGGCCAGAGCACGCCGATTCATGATCATCGCGTCTGGGGCTTGATCGGCATGCTGCGCGGCGCCGAGTATTCCCAGGGGTTCGCCCGCAGCGCCGATGGCCGGCTGGAACAGGAAGGCCCGGCGATCCGCCTGGAGCCCGGTCATGTCGAGGCGTTGTCGCCGGGCAGCAACGACATTCATCAGGTCAGCAACGCCTTCGACGACCAGGTGTCGATCAGTATTCATGTCTACGGCGCCAACATCGGCGCCGTGAAGCGCGCTGTTTACCAGCCCGATGGCAGCGAAAAGCTGTTCATCTCCGGCTATTCCAACGCTTTTCTCCCGAACATCTGGGACCTGTCCAAAGAGAACCAAGCCCAATGAGCCATGACACCCGTTCATACGCCGACATCCACCGCGCCCTGCTCGCCCATGAAGAGGTCGCGCTGGTGGATGTGCGCGAAGAAGCCCCGTTCGCCGAAGCTCACCCGCTGTTCGCCGCCAACATTCCGTTGTCGAAGCTGGAGCTGGAGGTGCTCGCGCGCATCCCACGTCGCGACACCGCTGTCACCGTTTATGACAACGGCGAAGGTCTGGCCGAACGCGCCTTGAAGCGTCTTCAGGACCTGGGTTACAGCGACGTCAAGCTGCTTGAAGGCGGGCTGCAGGGCTGGCGCGACGCTGGCGGCGAGGTGTTCATTGACGTCAACGTGCCAAGCAAGGCGTTCGGCGAACTGGTGGAGCACCATCGCCACACGCCGTCTTTGGCCGCCGAAGAGGTCAAGCAATTGCTCGACGCCAAGGCCGACGTGGTGGTGCTGGATGCGCGGCGGTTCGATGAATATCAGACCATGAGCATTCCCACCGGCGTCAGTGTGCCCGGTGCCGAACTGGTGCTGCGTGCCCGTGAGCTGGCGCCCGATCCCAATACCCGGATCATCGTCAATTGCGCCGGCCGTACGCGCAGCATCATCGGCACCCAGTCGCTGGTCAACGCGGGCCTGCCCAACCCGATTTCCGCCCTGCGCAATGGCACCATCGGCTGGCTGCTGGCCGGGCAGACCCTGGATCACGGGCAATCCCGGCGCTTCCCGCAAGTCACTGAAGCGACCCGGGAAGTTGCTCGGGCGGATGCGCGCAACGTGGCGGACAAAGCACGAGTGAAACGCGGCAGCCGGGCGGACTTGCCGGTCTGGCAGGCAGAGACGACTCGCACGACGTACCTGTTCGATGTGCGCACGCCGGAAGAATTCGAAGCCGGTCACGTGCCGGGGGCGCGTTCGACGCCGGGCGGCCAACTGGTGCAGGAGACTGACCATTACGCCAGCGTGCGCGGCGCACGAATTGTTTTGCTCGACGACGACGGCGTGCGCGCGAACATGTCGGCTTCGTGGCTCGCACAGCTCGGCTGGGAGGTGTTCGTGGTGGACGACCTGGGCCCTGAGGATTTCAGCGAAAAAGGCGGCTGGAACGCGCCGAGTCCGCCCGCGCCGCAGGTCGAGAAGATCAGCGCCGAAACACTGCGCCAGTGGCGCGAACACGGTGGCGTGGCGGTGCTGGATTTCACCGCCAGCGCCAACTACGTCAAGCAGCATATTCCGGGTGCCTGGTGGACGCTGCGAGCCGACCTTGCCAGCGCGCTGCAAAACATTCCGGTCGCCGAGCGTTACGTGCTGACCTGTGGCAGCAGCAAACTGGCGCGCCTGGCTGTGTCTGAGGTCGAAGCGCTAACGGGCAAGCCGGTGTTTGTGCTCAAGGACGGCACCGCCAGTTGGGTCGCGGCGGGGTTAGAGCTTGAGCACGGCGAAAGCCATCTGGCCTCCCCGCGCATTGATCGCTATCGCCGGCCTTATGAAGGCACCGATGCGCCGCGGGAGGCGATGCAGGCGTATCTGGATTGGGAGTACGGATTGGTCGAGCAGTTGGGCCGCGACGGGACCCACGGGTTTTATGTGATCTGAGCCGCCGCATGACGGCTGGCCCCCGTCGCGCGGACGACGCCAGTCGCTGTGGGAGTGAGCGTGCTCGCGAAGATGGCGTTCCAGCCGCTGAAGATTCAGCGCGTGTGCCCGCCACCTCGTGGGCAACCGCTCCTGCACAAAATGCATCGCCCCAAAAATAGTTATGCATTAATTTAATAATTAGTATCCGCATCATCACACAAATACATAATTAGCATATAACCAAAAGATACTTCTATTCCGTTTCTTATAGGCATAAGGTCAATCCCCTTGCCGACCCCTTCTCCAGGCGGAGGCCAAGAATCCACTTCCACGCCTGGAGACACGCACCATGTCCGCCCCTTTCACTCCCCTGCTCCGCGTCCGACACGTGATACTCGGCGCACTGCTCGCATTGTCATTCAGCCAAATCACGCAGGCCGCCGAGCCACTCCAGCCGCTGCTCGTCGCTAACCAGAAGTCCGCGCTGAAGGTGCTGCTGGAGGTGTCCGGCGAGCTCAAGGACGTGCCCTACGAGATCAAGTTCTCCGAATTCCCTTCGGCGTCGCCACTGGGCGAAGCCCTGAACGCAGGGGCCGTTGACGTTGGCGCACTGGGCGACGCGCCGTATGTCTTTGCGCTGGGCGCGGGGGCCGCGTTGAAGGTCATCAGCATCACCCACGTCAGCGGCCGCTATACCACTGCATTGATCGTGCGCAACGACTCGCCGATCAAGTCGGTTGCCGACCTCAGGGGCAAGCGCATCGTCACCGGGCGCGGCTCCATTGGCCATTACCTGGCCATCCGCGCGCTGAACGAAGCAGGCCTGAAGACCAGCGACGTGAATTTCGTCTACCTGCTGCCCAGCGAGTCGCGGCTGATCCTCGACAACGGCGATGCTGACGCCTGGGCCACCTGGGCGCCCTACACCACCGTCGCCACGCAGAACGGCGCGCGCATTCTGCCCAACGGCCCGGACTTGCTGACCAATCATTCCTACCTCGCTGCGACCAGCAAGGCTATCGCCGACAAGCGCGTGCAACTGGACGACTTCGTGGTGCGCCTCGACCGCGCCTACCGCTGGGCCAACGCCCATCCCGCCGAATACGCCGCCGCCCAGACCAAGGTCACCGGGCTGCCATTGGCCGTGCACTTGGCGGTCAACCAGGACACCAAAATGGAACGCGTGAGCATCGATGACGGCGTCATCAAAGGCTTGCAGAACACAGCGGACATCTACCAGCGCGAAGGCATCCTGAATAAGCACGTCGACGTGTCCCACGGCTTCGATGCGGATTTCAACGCCATCCGCCTGGCCGCCGAGCAATCAGCCGGGCAAGCCGCCCACCAGAACAATCCCCAAGCTGCGCGCTAAGCGCTCAACTCAGGAGCACACATCATGAGCAAGCCTCGTCAACTCAAATTCGGTGCAATGGTCCATGGCGTGGGCCACGGTTGGGGCGAGTGGCGCCACCCGGATGCGCAGGCCGACGCCAGCACCAACGTCGACTGGTATAAAGGCCAGGCCCAACTGGCTGAAGACGCGAAATTCGACTTCGTGTTCATCGCCGACAGCCTGCACATCCACGAGAACTCCAGCCCGCACTACCTCAACCGTTTCGAGCCACTGACCATTCTCTCGGCGCTGGCGGCGACGACATCAAAGATCGGCCTGGTGGCGACTGTGACCGTCAGCTACACCGAACCCTTTCAAGTGGCGCGGCAGATCTCTTCCCTGGACCACATCAGCGGCGGCCGCGCCGGCTGGAACGTCGTCACCTCATGGCTCAGCGGCACCGCCGAAAACTTCAGCAAGAGCGAGCATCCGCCCCACGCCGTGCGCTATCGCATTGCCAGGGAGCACGTGTCGGCGGTCAAAGGGCTGTGGGATTCCTGGGAGGACGACGCCTTCACCCGCAACAAGCAGACCGGTGAGTTTTTCGACCGCAGCAAGCTGCACGCCTTGAACCACGCGGGCGACTTCTTTCAGGTCAAAGGCCCGCTGAACATCGCCCGCTCCCGTCAGGGTCAGCCGGTGCTGTTTCAGGCAGGGACCTCCGAGGACGGGCGCAACTTCGCTGCAGAGTATTCCGATGCGATTTTCGTCCACGCCGAGTCCCTGGAAGAGACTCAAGCGTATTACGCCGACCTCAAGCGCCGCGCTATCGGCTTTGGACGCAACCCGGATGACCTGTCGATTTTGCCGGGCATTCGCCCGATCGTGGGGCGCGACGCCGAAGAGGTTGAGCAGCGTTATCAGCAAGCGGTGGAACTGGTGAGCATCGAAGACGCTATCGTCGCGCTGGGCCGGCCGTTCAACGATCACGACTTCCGCCAATACCCGCTGGATGCGGCGTTTCCGGACCTGGGCGATCTGGGCGCCAACAGCCAGAAAGGCGGTTCGGATCGGATCAAGCAGCAGGCCAGGGAGCAGAACCTGACCCTGCGTCAGGTTGCGCTGGATTTCTCCCGCCCCCGCCGCGAGTTCGTCGGCACGCCCGAACAGGTCGCCGACCAGATTCAGCACTGGTTCGAGAACGGCGCCAGTGATGGCTTCATCATCAATTCGCTGTTGCCTGATGGGCTGAAATACTTCACCGAGTTGGTGATTCCGGTCCTGCAGCAGCGCGGCCTGCAACGCAATGATTACACCGGCTCGACCCTGCGCGAACACTTTGGTCTGGAGTTTCCCGTCAATCGTCATACCGCCGCGCGGCTGGCAGCGGCTGCGAAGGTCACGGACGCTGAAAAATCGCAGGTCCCGGCATGAGCGCAGGATTGAATCGGCAACCTGATGCTTCAGCAGATGCCGAGACCGAGGCGGCCTTTGTGGGGCGTTTGCAGGGGATCACCGAGCGGCTGGCCGAGACCGCGCAGCACTACGATGAAACGGCTGACTTCCCACACGAGAACTTCCGTTTGCTGCACGAGCAAGGTCTGCTCGGGCTGACGGTCGAAGGCGCGCTGGGGGGCGGCGATGCGGATCTTAAGCGGGCACAGCAAGTGATCAGCGCGGTGGCGCGCGGCGAGCCTTCCACTGCGCTGATTCTGGTGATGCAGTACATCCAGCACGCACGCATTCGGGAAGTCAAAAACTGGCCCGAGCATTTATACCGACAGGTGGCGCTGGACGCGGTGCATAAAGGTGCGCTGATCAACGCGCTGCGGGTCGAGCCGGACTTGGGCTCGCCTTCTCGCGGCGGGCTGCCGGCGACGATTGCGCGCAGGACGGCGGAAGGCTGGCGGATCAGCGGACGGAAGATTTACTCGACGGGGAGCCGCGGCCTGACCTGGTTCAACGTCTGGGCCCGCAGCGATGACGCCGATCCGATGGTCGGGGTGTGGCTGGTGCGCAAGGACAGCCCGGGCGTGAGCATCGTCGAGGACTGGGATCATTTGGGCATGCGCGCGACCTCCAGCCACGAGGTGATTTTCGACGACGTGCTGGTGCCGCTGGATCATGGGGTCAACACCAGCCCGGCGAGTTCGCCGCAGCCTGAATTGGATGCAACAGGATTGCTGTGGATGTCGGTGTTGTTGTCGTCGGTGTACGACGGCATTGCGCAATCGGCGCGGGACTGGCTGGTGAATTTTCTGGAGCAGCGCACGCCGTCCAACCTGGGGGCCTCGCTGTCGACGCTGCCGCGCTTTCAAGAAGTACTCGGCCACATCGACACCTTGTTGTTCGCCAACCGGACGTTGCTGGAATCGGCGACTCATGGGCTGACGCCGGCCAGTCATGGGGCGCAAATCAAATACCTGGTGACCAGCAACGCCATTCGCGCGGTTGAACTGGCCATTGAAGCCACCGGCAACCCCGGCCTGTCGCGCAGCAACCCGCTGCAACGCCATTATCGCAACGTCGTCTGCGGCCGAGTGCACACGCCACAGAATGACGTGGTGCTGCAGGGGGTGGGCAAGGCCGTGTTTGCCGGGCGAGCAGTCAGGCAGTAAGTAGCACCGCATTCCACGGTAGGACCGGCTTCAGCCGGGAAGGCGCCAGTGTGAACACCCCAAATCTTGCAGCGTGACACCCGACGCATTCCCGGCTAAAGCCAGTCCTACCGGGTGTACGCATTGTTTTTAGTGGGACCGGCTTCAGCCGGGAAGAGGCCAGTTGCGACACCCTCAATCTTGCAGCGTCATGTCCAACGTCTTCCCGGCTAAAGCCAGTCCTACGTTCGCCGATCAAGCCAGCATTTCAGGCGGCTCGAACGCGGTGATCGGCGGTACTTCGCCGTGCCACCTTTCAACGTCAACCGTCACTGTCTGCGCCGAGCAGCCCTGAGACAGCCTCGACGCCCCGATATCTTCAGTCAGCACATTCGGGTTGCCGTGCTTCTCCAGGCTCTCCGCCTGCCCCTTCACCAGCGGATCAAACCAGGCCCCCGTGGCGATCTGTACCACGCCCGGGCGAATGTCGTCGGACACAATCACCCCCGCCAGAAAAGCACCTCGATTGTTGAACACCCTGACCACATCCCCCTCGGTAATCCCGCGCGCCAAGGCGTCCTGCCGGTTGATCGTCAACGGCTCCCGCCCCTGAATTTTCGAAGCCTGGCTGTAAGCACCGTGATCATACTGACTGTGCAGGCGCGTCTTCGGCTGGTTCGACAGTAGATGCAGGGGCAGCGGCTGGGCGGGTTTGTCCAGCCAAACGGGATGGCCGGGGCAGTCGGCATAGCCAAAGCCTGCGATCGTCTCACTGAAAATCTCGATCCTGCCCGACGGCGTCTGCAGCGGATTCCCCTGGAGATCCTCCCGAAAGGCCTTGAGCAGCACAGTATCGTCTGCCGGGTAATCCACTTCGAACACGCCCTCGCGCCAGAACTCGTCAAAATCCGGCAGCTCGATGGCAAAGCTTCCGGCACGTGGTCGCGACTCTTCATACAGCAAGCGCAGCCATTGCCCGGCATCACGGCCCTCAGTAAACACCTGCTCGCAGTCCAGCCGACGGGACAGCTCGGCGAAGATCGCATAATCGTCCCGCGCCTCCCCCACCGGCTCGATCACCTTGTGCATGGCGATCATGAAGCGGTCGGACGCAGCGCTACCAATGTCGTCACGCTCCAGCGCAGTGGTCGCAGGCAGCACAATGTCCGCGTGTTTGGCCTGAGCGGTCCAGAACTGCTCGTGAACGATGATGGTTTCCGGACGCTGCCAGCCCTGCAGCAGTCGATTGATGTCCTGGTGATGATGAAAAATGTTGCCGCCCGCCCAGTACACCAGTCGGACGTCCGGGTAGTGATAACGCTTGCCGTTGTAATCGAACGCCTCGCCGGGATTGAGCAGCATGTCAGTGACCCGCGCCACCGGAATGAAATCCTTGACCGGGTTCACGCCCTGGGAAAAGCGCGGCCCGGAAAACGCCTTGCGCCCGCTGCCGGTGTTGTTCATGCAGCCATAACCCAGCCCGAAGCCGCCGCCGGGCAGACCGATCTGACCAAGCATCGCCGCCAACGTCACGGTCATCCAGAACGGTTGCTCGCCAAACTGCGCCCGCTGCAGCGAGTAGGCGACGTTGATCATCGTGCGCTTGCCGGCCATCTCCCGCGCCAGGCTGACGATCCGTTGCGCCGGAATATCCGTCAGCGCTGCCGCCCACTCCGGCGTCTTCGCCACGCCATCTACCGCGCCGAGCACATATTCGATGAAGCGCTCATGCCCCACCGTATAACGACGCAGAAAATCTACGTTGTGCAGTCCTTCGTCCACCAGCACCCAGCACAGCGCCATCATCAGCGCAGTGTCGGTGCCGGGCCGCACGGCGAGCCACTCATTGCGCTGCGGTCCGGTTAAATCATCACGCAGCGGGCTGATATTGACGAACTGCACGCCAGCGTCCGACATCCTGCGAATGCCGTTGCTGACCAGATGATCGCTGGCACCGCCGGGGCTGCATTGCGCGTTCTTCAACGGCAACCCGCCAAACGCGACGAACAGCTCGCAATGCTCCGCCAGATTCTGCCAGGAGGTGTGCGCTGCGAGCAGCCAGTCCATGTTGCCGACGATGTGCGGCATCAACACCCGGCCCGCGCCGAGGCTGTAACTGTCAACGCTGTAGACGTAGCCGCCGCAGCTGTTGAGGAAACGGTGCAACTGGCTTTGCGCATGATGAAACCGCCCCGCGCTGCCCCAGCCGTAACTGCCGCCGAATATCGCTTTGTTGCCATGCTCACTCTTTACCCGCGACAACTCGGTGGCGACCAGATCCAGCGCAACATCCCACGGCACCTCGACGAAGGCTTCGTGGCCGCGCAAGTGCGGGTTGCGCAGGGCCGGATGATCGTCGAAGCGCTCGAGAAAACTGCGGCGCACGGCCGGCCGACGGATACGCGTGGCCGAGTCGATTGCCCCGGGAATAGACGAACCAATCGGCGAAGGGTCCGCGTCCCACTCCACCGGATCCATGGCCTGAAGCCGTCCGTCAACAACCCGCGGACGGTAAGCGCCCCAATGCAACGAGGTGAAACTCATGGGTCAATGCTCCAGCAAGTGGGCCTGTGCGGTGACTGCCGTGATCGATCAACGCGCCGCTTGTGCCGACGCGTCAGCCCCGGCGTCAAGCGCAGCGGCAAAGGAGTCGTCGAACACAGTGCCAGCCGGATAGGACTTCGTCAGCCCCGCAGCGTTGAAAAAGTCGATGGTCTGCTGCGCCTGGGTAATGACCTGGGGTGAAATCGGCAGCACCACCGTCGCCGAACGCTCGAACCAGCCCCGCGCCACCTCGGGGTCGGCCTTGGACAGGACCGCCCACGCATTAGCGTACGTGTCGGTGTTCTGCTTGTTGGCGACCGACCAGGCCCGCGCTTTTTGCAGGCGCCGGAGGAAGTCGGTGATTTCAGGGCGCTTGTCTTTGATCGAGCGGTCACTGGCGACGACAAAGCTCTGCGCCGGGATCAGGTTTTGCGCGGTGGTGATCACCCGCCCGCCCTGGCGCTCCTGCTGAATCACGTAGGGATCCCACGTGGCGATGGCGTCAACCGAACCACCGTCCAGAGCATGGGAAGCGTCCAGCGCACTCAAATATCGATATTCCACCGCATCCCGCGCGATGCCGGCCTTGTCCAGCGCAGTCAGCATCAATTGCTGGCTCCACGAACCCTTCCAGATCGCCACCCGCTTGCCTTTAAGGTCGGCCACCGATTTGATCGGCGAATCCTTGCCCACCACGATCGCCACCCCCGCCAGGTTCTGCCGTGAAACGCCAATCACCTTGATGGGCGCCCCTAACGCGCCGAGAAACAGCACCGGCGCATCACCCAGCAAGCCGACGTCGAGGCTGCCGGCATTCAGCGCTTCCGCGACGGGTGAGCCGGCGGTGAACTGTTTCCATTCCAGCGTGTAGGGCAAATCGTTGAGAACGCCAGCGGCTTCCATGACGGTTCGGGCGCCATAGCTTTGATCGCCCACCACCAGTTCTGCGGCATGCACCGCGCTGAGTGAGCCGGTGAATAGGAGAAGTGATAACACAGGGCGCAACAGAAGGGATTTGATCGACACAGGCAATCTCCGAGGAGGCTCCATCGGAACCGGATCATGAAATGAACGCCGGTCCGCCTGTGCGGTAGCCGATTCTTGGGCCTGCGCCGGGTGAAGCAGCGTCAGGGATCAGAACCATAGCATCGAAGGTTATATTAATTAAATTCAATATAGTTATATGTAAATATGCGGAATGTGCAGATCAAGGTAGCGGTAGACTGGATCACTACCCAAATCCCGCACAAACAAAAACGCCGCTCTAGTGAGCGGCGTTTTTGAGAATTTGGAGCGGGAAACGAGACTCGAACTCGCGACCCCGACCTTGGCAAGGTCGTGCTCTACCAACTGAGCTATTCCCGCAAATGGCGTCCCCTAGGGGACTCGAACCCCTGTTACCGCCGTGAAAGGGCGGTGTCCTAGGCCACTAGACGAAGGGGAC
>NZ_JBWKQL010000001.1:823583-833912 GCF_059418765.1 Pseudomonas sp. GW821-FHT07F05 | reverse complement strand
GGCGTCCCCTAGGGGACTCGAACCCCTGTTACCGCCGTGAAAGGGCGGTGTCCTAGGCCACTAGACGAAGGGGACACGCTACAACATTCACTCCCTGCTACGCTCTGCTGTGTGCTTTACGCTGCAAGTGGCGCGCATTCTATGGATGGATATAGGGGTCGTCAACCCCTCAGTGAAAATATATTCAAATCAATGACTTCGCCCTCTATTTAGGCAATGAACGGCCGATACACACGTGTCAGCCGCCATGGGGAATATCAGGCGGAGTGACAGGACCACCTTCCCGCGATAGTGGATAGCCACTACACTCGCGCAAATTACTTGACTGAGGCTTGTGCGGTGACACCACTCTTTATCACCTTCTTGGTTGTAGCAGGCATCGTGCTCCTCATTGCGGTGGGCTATCTGAATCATGTCGCAGAAGGCAAAAAGGTCGAGCGCGCGCGAAGCATGGTCGAGCTCAATGATCGGTTGCGTCGCTGCAGCGAGCTGTCGGAAACCTTCCCCGGTCAGCTGATGACACCGGCGCTCAAGCTGCTGCTGGTGCGCCTGGAGCTGAACGTGGTCAAGCGCCTGCTCGCTCTGGAAAAAAGGAACAACCCGAACCTTCAGGAACGCCAGGCTGAACTGGAAGCGCTGGTGGCCCAGGGTGACGCGATCACGGTCAGCAACCCGGCGAGCCCGATTCAGACCGAAGCCAAGGCCAAGGATGTGCGCTTTCTTTTAGAAGCCATGCACGGCCAGGTCACGCGAGCGGCCCACGATGGTTTCCTGCAAACAGCTGAAGCCAAGCACTGGATTCGCGAGATCCGCAATTTGCTGGTGCTGCTGCACATCGAGTTCTTCAACAACCTGGGCCAGCACGCGATGAGTCAGGAGCAGCCTGGCCAGGCCCGTCTGGCCTTTGAGCGCGGCGTTCAATACCTGAAAAATCAGCCTGAGCCCGCGCCGTGGAAAGCCCACTTGCAGGCCATGGAACGGCAACTGGCCAAGGCCAACTCCATGGTGCTGGACACCATTGCACCGACTGAAGACGACAATAACGAGCTGACCGAAGGCTTGAAGGTCGTGGACGCCGACGCCGAGTGGAAAAAGAAAGCTATCTACGACTGATGGCTGACGCCTGACGCACCGCGCAACACGGTGCGTCAGGACTTCATATCAGCAATCGGTTGATTCCAGGAAAATCGCCGCCAGCCGCTCAATCCCCGCCTGATCTTCCTCGCTGAAGCGCCCGACACTCGGGCTGTCCAGATCCAGAACGCCAATCAGCTTTCCGTCCTTTATCAAAGGCACCACCACCTCGCTATTGGAAGCACTGTCGCAGGCGATATGTCCGGGAAACTCATGGACATCGTGCACGCGCTGGGTTTCGCGGCTCTGTGCCGCCGTGCCGCAGACGCCCTTGCCGAACGGAATGCGCACGCAGGCGATCTGGCCCTGGAACGGACCCAGCACCAGCTCTTCGTTGCGATTGAGGTAGAAGCCTGCCCAGTTCAAGTCGTCGAGCTGGCTATAAAGGAAGGCCGAAAACTGCGCCGCGTTGGCGATGAAGTCGCGCTCGTCGGCCAGCAGGGATTCCAGTTGTGCAGCCAGCAGGCGGTAGCCATCAAGGCCCTCCCCTGCAGAATTCAAATCGATCATGCGTCTTGCTCCAGCATTTTCAAACCTACCCAATAACGGGCGAACTGATACGCGCAACGACCGTTGCGGTTGCCACGGCCGGTCGCCCAGCGCACGGCGTGGATCTCAAGCGCTTCATCGCGTTGCCATTGCAGGCCGGCCTTGGTCGCCAGTTCGCCAATCCAGTGCTCCACCACATCCAGGAAATGCTCCTGGGTGAAGGGATAAAACGAAAGCCAGAGGCCGAAACGGTCCGACAACGCAATTTTGTCCTCGACCGCTTCGCTCGGGTGAATCTCGCCGTCGTCACCACGCTGCCAGTGAGCGTTATCGCTCTCCTTCTCCGGCACCAGATGACGGCGGTTGGACGTGGCGTACAGCAGGACGTTGTCCGGCGCTTGCTCCAGCGAACCGTCGAGCACGCTTTTGAGCACCCGGTAGTCGCCTTCACCGGATTCGAACGACAGGTCATCGCAGAACAGTACGAAGCGCTGGGGCAACTTCTGCAGTTGCTCGACCACACGCGGCAGATCGCCCAGATGATCGCGCTCGATCTCGATCAGGCGCAGGCCGGCTTTGGCGTGCTCGGCCAGCAAGGCGCGGACCAGCGACGACTTGCCCGTGCCACGGGATCCCCAGAGCAGCGCATGGTTGGCGGGCAGGCCGTCGATAAACTGCTGGGTATTGCGGCCCAGTTGCTCGCGCTGGCGGTCGACGCCGATGAGGTCGGACAGGCGCATGTCCAGCGTGACTTCCAGCGGCATCAGGTAACCGCCGCGGCCTTCGTGCACCCAGCGCGCGGCCAGCGTCGTCTCCCAATCGACGGGCTGACGCACCGCCGGCAACAGAGGTTCGAGACGCGCCAGTACCGACTCGGCGCGCTCCAGAAATGCGTTCAATCGAGAATCCACGGTTTCTCCTTGATTTAACGGGTTAACGCCCGGCCGCGATCAGCTATGCTTGCCATGCGACGGACACAAGAAGTGACAGTGCCTTTATGGATATACCGATCACCCACCGGCTGTCATTCAAACAGGCCCGTTTGACTGTGCTGATCGGCTTTGTATTGGGCACGCTGCTCAGCCTGTTTCAAATTGCCCTCGATTATGCCAGCGAAGACGCGTCCATCGATCGTGAAATTCGCTCCTTGCTGCAAATCAGCCACAACCCCGCCTCGCGTATTGCGTACAACCTGGACGCAGAACTGGCGCAAGAACTGACCCTCGGCCTGTTGCACTCCCCGGCCGTGGTCGGCGCGCGGCTGACCGATAACAACAACGTTCAGCTCGCTGCCGTGTCTCGACCCTTGGCGAACAGCGCTTACCGGATGGTCAGTGATTTCCTGTTCGGCGGGAGTCGGCAGTTCGAAGACATGCTGCATCTGGACCACATGCCTGACGAGTCGATCGGCACCTTGCACCTGGACGTCGACACCTTCGCATTCGGCAGCCATTTCCTGCAGCGGGCCGTGATTACCCTGGTCAACGGCTTCGTGCGCAGCCTGGTGCTGGCCGGCCTGTTGCTGGCGCTGTTTTACTTCACCCTCACCAAACCGCTGACGGGCATGATCCGTGCGCTGTCCGAACGGGATCCGCGCAGCCCCGTTCAGCCGCCGGTGCCCTGCCCGCGCGGCCATGAGCAAGACGAAATCGGCGTGCTGGTGGCGGTCACCAATCGGCAGTTCGAGAGCGTGGCCAGTGAGTTCGCGCGGCGGCGGGAGGCGGAAAACCGGCTCACCGATCATCTCAACGAGCTGGAAGACATCGTCTCCGCGCGCACCAATCAGCTCGAAGCCAGCAACGCCCGGCTGAGCCAGTCCAACGAAGAACTGCAGATCGCGCGCAGTACCGCGCTGGACATGGCCCACGCGCGCTCGGCGTTTCTGGCCCACATGAGCCATGAAATCCGCACGCCGCTCAATGGCTTGTTGGGCATGCTGGCGTTGTCCCTCGATGGCCCGCTGAGTGCGGAACAGCGCCAGCAGCTGTCCATCGCCCACGACTCGGGCAAGGTGCTGGTCGAACTGCTCAACGACATTCTCGACCTGTCGAAATTCGACGCCGGCCAGGTAGAGCTTGAGCGCATTCCGTTCGATCTCGCCGCCTTGATCGAAGACACCGCCAGCCTGCTGTCGCAAAACGCGGCGCCGAATGTCGAGCTGACCTGCCTGATCGACCCGCGCTTTCCGGCGTCCGTGCTGGGTGACCCGACCCGGGTGCGGCAGATCGTCAGCAATCTGCTCTCGAACGCGCTGAAGTTCACCCGCGCCGGCCGCGTGGACGTGCGCCTCGGTCAGCACGGCGACCACGTGCGCATCGAGGTCTGCGACACCGGCATCGGCATCGCGCAGGACGCTCAGGCGAAGATCTTCCAGCCGTTTACCCAGGCCGAAGCCGCGATCACCCGGCAGTACGGCGGAACCGGCCTGGGCCTGACCCTGACCCACAACCTGACCGACGCCATGAACGGGCAATTGAGTATCGAGTCCGCTGTCGGCGTCGGCAGCCGATTTCGTGTGGACCTGCCGCTGCCGGCACACACGCCCGCGCTGCAATGGCCGTTGCTGAAGGGCAAGGTACTGGTGGCCAGCGACGCAGGCAGCGGTTTGCTGGAAATGCTCAGCGGACTGCTGCCGGAATGGGGCGTTACCTGTCAGCCGCTGGCAGAAGGCGCGCCACCCGACGCCGACGCAGACCTGCTGATCACCGATTGCCCGCAATGCCTGGTGGCGATCCGCGAAGCGTGCACGGTGCCGGTGTTGCTGGTGACGGCGTACGGCAATTTCATGCCCGGCGAGCAGGTTGCGATCCTGGCACCGCTGCAGCAGCAGGCCCGGCCGTTGCCGCGCAACGTCCTGCATCAAAGCCTTGAGCGCATTCTGGATGCCGACGGTCAGGCAGGTATCAGCCACGAACAGGGTGGCCCCTCACCCACCCATCGGGCGCGTATTTTGCTGGTAGAGGACAACCCGGTTAATCAACTGGTGGCGAAGGGCATGCTCGGCAAGCTCGGCTGCGATGTGGTCATCAGCAGCAATGGCGCCGAGGCGCTGCAGCAACTCGAGCAGGACCACTTCGATCTGGTGCTGATGGACTGCAACATGCCGGTGATGAACGGCTATGACGCCACCCGCCGAATCCGGGAAATCGGGCGCTGGTCGGATCTGCCGATCATCGCGCTAACGGCCAACGCGATGCCGGAAGAACGCGAACACTGCAAGGCCGCGGGCATGAGCGACTACCTGGCCAAGCCGTTTCGTCGCGAGGAATTGATGGCGTTGCTGGATCAGTGGATCCCCGTGGAACAGCCGCATTAAAGCCTGCTTCGATCAACCAGTCGCGTGTTCTTTCAACAGCGCTTCGATGTCGGCCTTGATGTCTTCCGGCTTGGTCAATGGGGCATAACGCTTGACCAGCTTGCCGTCACGGCCCACCAGAAACTTGGTGAAGTTCCACTTGATGCCTTCCGAACCCAGCAGCCCCGGCGCGCGCTTCTTGAGCTGCACGAACAGAGGGTGGGCGTGGCTGCCGTTGACGTCGATCTTCTTGAACAGCGGAAAGCTCACCCCGTAGTTCAGTTCGCAAAAGTCGGAAATCGCGCCTTCGTTGCCCGGCTCCTGCTTGCCGAACTGGTTGCACGGAAAGCCCAGCACCACCAGCCCGCGATCCTTGTAGCCCTGCCACAACTCCTCAAGGCCCTTGTATTGCGGGGTGAAACCGCACTTGCTGGCGGTGTTCACCACCAGTACCGCCTTGCCGCCGAAATCAGCCAGGGTCTTTTGCTCGCCCTTGATCGTTTGCACCGGAATGTTCAGCAGTTCGTCGCTCATGGCGATGCCTCGAAATTGTAAACCGCCAAGCTAGCGCGCCATTGTCCGGCGCGCTATCCCATTGTTGCCGGTGATAAGCCTGCATCAGGCGCTGCGCGGCACCAAGTCCAGGCACACGGAGTTGATGCAATAGCGCAGACCGGTGGGCGGCGGACCGTCCGGGAACACGTGGCCGAGGTGAGCATCGCATTTGCTGCAGACCACTTCGGTGCGGATCATGCCGTGACTGACGTCGCGCTCTTCGACCACTGCACTCCCTTCAAGCGGCGCGTAGAAGCTCGGCCAGCCGCAACCCGAATCGAACTTGGTCTTCGAATCGAACAGGGGCTCGTTGCAGCAGATGCAGTGGTAAATGCCGTCGGTCTTGGTCTCGTTGTATTTGCCGCTGAATGGACGCTCCGTGCCCTTCAGCCGGCAGACGTTGTACTGCTCCGGATCGAGCATCGCTTTCCATTCTTCAAGGGTTTTATCCAGCTTAGCCACGGGTAGACCTCCGTAAATGAAAAAGCCCGATCTGTGTCTTTTCCACGGATCGGGTGGCACGTATGATTGCGCCTTCGTTGGACGCCAGTCTGTCACCCGCGTTTCTCGCGTACAAACCCATTTTGATGGCGTCATGCTCAGCGGTCTGCGCTTCTTCACACAGCGGGCCGTCTCTTTTCGGGACCAATCACCATGCAGTTCAGCAAATCGAACAAGCTCGCCAACGTCTGCTACGACATTCGCGGGCCGGTGCTCAAGCACGCCAAGCGCCTGGAAGAGGAAGGCCATCGCATCCTCAAGCTGAACATCGGCAACCCGGCGCCGTTTGGTTTCGAGGCGCCGGACGAAATCCTGCAGGACGTGATCCGCAACCTGCCCATGGCTCAGGGCTACAGCGATTCGAAAGGTCTGTTCAGCGCGCGCAAGGCGGTGATGCAGTACTACCAGCAGAAGCAGGTCGAAGGTGTTGGCATCGAAGACATCTATCTGGGCAATGGCGTCTCGGAACTGATCGTGATGTCGATGCAGGCCTTGCTCAATAACGGCGACGAAGTACTGGTGCCGGCGCCGGACTACCCGCTGTGGACCGCAGCCGTGGCATTGTCAGGCGGCAACCCGGTGCATTATCTGTGTGACGAGCAGGCCAACTGGTGGCCTGATCTGGAAGACATGAAGGCCAAGATCACGCCGAACACCAAGGCCATGGTGATCATCAACCCGAACAACCCGACCGGCGCCGTCTATTCCCGTGAAGTGTTGCTGGGGATGCTGGAGATTGCCCGTCAGCACAATCTGGTGGTCTTCTCCGACGAAATCTACGACAAGATTCTTTACGACGACGCCGTGCACATCTGCACCGCGTCGCTGGCACCCGACCTGCTGTGCCTGACCTTTAACGGGCTGTCGAAATCCTACCGCGTAGCGGGTTTCCGTTCGGGCTGGATCGCCATTTCCGGGCCCAAGCACAACGCAGTGAGCTATATCGAAGGCATCGACATCCTGGCAAACATGCGGCTGTGTGCCAACGTGCCCAGCCAGCACGCGATCCAGACCGCCCTGGGTGGCTATCAGAGCATCAATGACCTGATCCTGCCGCCGGGCCGCTTGCTGGAACAGCGCAACCGTACCTGGGAATTGCTCAACGACATCCCGGGCGTCAGTTGCGTGAAGCCGATGGGTGCGCTGTATGCCTTCCCGCGCATCGACCCGAAAGTCTGCCCGATCCACAACGACGAGAAGTTCGCGCTGGACCTGTTGCTCTCGGAAAAACTGCTGATCGTTCAGGGCACGGCATTCAACTGGCCGTGGCCGGACCACTTCCGCGTGGTGACGCTGCCGCGGGTGGATGACCTGGAACAGGCCATTGGCCGGATCGGCAATTTTCTGAAGACTTACAAGCAGTAACGGACCTGATGGAGCCGGCTCGCAGGTGCCCGCCCGCAAGCCGGCTCAGGCCGATTCAGGCGCAATCGCTCTGCCCTTACCCTCTCGCCGATGACACTTATCGCCGGGGCGACAGCAAACGACACAGTTTGAAATGATCGCCCGGTTGAATACGCCCCGACATCACCTTATATACCCCCGCAGTACGTTACATATTCTTCCTGAGGAGAAACTCTTAACCATGATGCGCATTTTGCTGTTTTTGGCCACTAACCTTGCGGTCGTGCTGATTGCCAGCATCACCCTGAGCCTTTTTGGCTTCAACGGGTTCATGGCGGCCAACGGGGTTGATCTGAACCTCAATCAGCTGCTGATCTTCTGCGCTGTGTTCGGTTTCGCCGGTTCGCTGTTCTCGCTGTTCATCTCCAAGTGGATGGCGAAGATGAGCACGGGCACCGAGATCATTACCCAACCCCGCACCCGCCATGAGCAATGGCTGCTGCAGACCGTAGAACAACTGTCCCGCGATGCGGGCATCAAGATGCCGGAAGTGGGTATTTTCCCTGCCTACGAGGCCAACGCCTTTGCCACCGGCTGGAACAAGAACGACGCGCTGGTTGCGGTGAGTCAGGGCCTGCTGGAGCGCTTTTCGCCCGATGAAGTGAAGGCGGTGCTGGCTCACGAGATCGGTCACGTGGCCAACGGCGACATGGTCACGCTGGCGCTGGTCCAGGGCGTGGTCAACACCTTCGTCATGTTCTTCGCGCGGATCATCGGCAACTTCGTCGACAAGGTGATCTTCAAGAACGAAGAAGGCCGTGGCATCGCGTTCTACATCGCGACCATCTTCGCTGAAATCGTGCTGGGCTTCCTCGCCAGCGCCATCGTCATGTGGTTCTCGCGCAAGCGTGAATACCGCGCCGACGACGCCGGTGCCCGCCTGGCCGGTACGGGCGCGATGATCAGCGCTCTGCAGCGTCTGCGTTCGGAACAGGGCGTTCCGGTGCAAATGCCTGAGAGCATGACGGCGTTCGGCATCAACGGTGGTTTGAAGCACGGCCTGGCCGGGCTGTTCATGAGCCACCCGCCGCTGGAAGAACGCATCGAGGCGCTTCGTCGCCGCGGTTGATTCCGTGATAGCTGTACGAGAAAGGGCGACGTGAAGTCGCCCTTTTCTTTTGTGCTCGTTTCCTGGCGCTGCGCTATCGGCGATACAGTCGATACGCATATTCCATCAGGGACGTCGCGCCCGCCTGCTTGAACTTCACGCCCTGCTCCAGCACGTCCAGATCCGCGACGCGCTTGACCCGCCAATCGGGGGACAACAGCTGCAGCACCTCATCCTCATCCACCGAGAACGGCGGACCGGCGATCAGCGACTGATCATAGTCCAGCGTCACCAGCAAACCGCAGGCGTCGTTGGACAGTAAGTGATTGAGCTGTTTGACATAACGCCAGCGCAAGTCCGGTGGCAGCGCGATCAGGGCGGCTCGGTCGTAGAATGCGGTGCAGTCGCCAACGTCTTCGCGCTTGAGGGCAAAGAAGTCGCCGCACCAGATCTCGCAGCCCTCCGCACGATAAAGCTTGAGCGCGCCACGCTCCTCGATCGTCGGCTGCAGGCCGTTCTCGCTGAAGAATCCCGCCACCGCTATCTCAGACAATTCCGCGCCCACCACGTGAAAACCCTGGTTGAGCAGCCAGACCATGTCGATGCTTTTGCCGCACAACGGCACCAGCACGCGTTCCCCCGGCATGGCGGTGAGCTCTGGCCACAGGCGCAACAGATGCGAATTCACAGACGCCTGATTGAAACCGATCTGATTGATCGCCCAGCGCTCATGCCAAAAACGCGGCTCCATAGACACTCCTGATATCCCGATCAAAACGGACGAAAACTTATATTAGATTTAGATGGATGTACTGCCCGATCATGCCACTCACCTTATACGCTCAGGACACTGCAAATGCTGCCTAGCCTGTTCATTTCCCACGGCTCGCCCATGCTTGCGCTCGAACCGGGCGAAAGCGGGCCTGCACTCGCGCGTCTGGCCGCCGCCCTGCCGCGCCCCAAGGCCATCGTGATTGTCTCGGCGCACTGGGAAAGCAATGAACTGCTGGTCAACGGCAATCCGCAGCCGGAGACCTGGCATGACTTCGGCGGCTTCCCTCCTGAACTCTTCGCCGTGCAGTATCCGGCGCCCGGCATGCCGGAGCTGACTCACCGCGTGCTGGAACTGTTGGCGGAGGCGGACCTGCCGGCGCGCATGAACACCCAACGGCCGTTCGACCATGGGGTCTGGGTGCCGCTGTCGTTGATGTACCCGCAGGCGGACATCCCCATCGTGCAGGTTTCACTGCCGACACGCATGGGCCCTGTCCTCCAGACCCGGGTAGGACAGGCGTTGAACCGACTGCGCGAGGAGAACTTCTTGCTGATCGGTTCGGGAAGCATCACCCACAACCTGCGAGAGCTGGACTGGCACGCGGGACCGGAGAGCATCACACCGTGGGCCTTGGCGTTCCGCGACTGGATGGTGGACAAGCTGGCGGCGGACGACCTTGAAGCCCTGCACGACTATCGAAACCAGGCGCCGCATGCCGCGCGCAATCACCCGACGGATGAACACCTGCTGCCGCTGTATTTCGCGAGGGCGGCGGGCGGGAAATTCAGTATTGAGCACCAGGGGTTCACGATGGGTGCGCTGGGGATGGACATTTATCGGTTTGGTTGAGGGGATGGATACAGCCCTGTAGGACCGGCTTTAGCCGGGAAGAGGCCAGCTCAGTCGACATCAATTATGTGGTGTGCCATCTGACGCTTTCCCGGCTAAAGCCGGTCCTACTGACATCAAAAGCCTGTCGGCGGCGTAACAGATACGCCCCACGCGTCTATCTGTTCAAGTTCAGACGGCAGGTCCAGCCCGGACGACGCGGACTCATGTGGGACCGGCTTTAGCCGGGAAGAGGCCAGCTCAGTCGACATCAATTATGTGGTGTGCCATCTGACGCTT